>JAYWDF010000032.1:0-2741 GCA_043779985.1 Akkermansiaceae bacterium
TCGTTGTCGAGCAGCTCTTGGATCGGGTCCCAACGGCCGGAAAGCAGGGCCTCGCGGGCGGAGTCGGGCATGGTCACCGGGATGTCGAGACCGCCGGAGGTGCGGACGCGGAGGTTTTTTACATCAATGGTGACTTCCGTGGTCGGATCCGCTTCGACGGCATCGCGGATGGCGACGACGTCGGCCGGGCTGGCCATCACGCAGGGCATGGCGAGCGTGGTGGAGTTGCCGTAGAAAATTTCCGCGAAGGACTCGGCGATCACGCCGTTGAAGCCATACTTGCGGAGCGACTGCGGGGCGTGCTCACGGGAGGAGCCGCAACCGAAGTTCACGCCGGCGACGAGGATCGAGGCTTTGGCGAAGCGTGGGTCGTTGAGCGGGTGCTGGGTTTTGTTACCGTGCTCGTCGAAGCGGACGTCATAGAAGGCGAATTCTCCGAGACCATCGAAGGTGACGCATTTCATGAAGCGAGCCGGGATGATGCGGTCGGTATCGATGTCAGCGCCGGGGATGAAAACAGCGCGTCCGGAGACAGTAGGAACAGGTTCAAGTGCCATGGAATTAGAAATTCAGAATAAGTGGTTCAGGCGACGGCGGCAGGTGATTCCAGATGGAAAATCTCGCGTGCGTCGGCGATGGAGCCTTGGATGGCGGCAGCGGCGACCATGACGGGCGACATGAGAATCGTGCGGCCGGTGGACGAGCCTTGGCGGCCCTTGAAGTTTCGGTTAGAAGAGGAGGCGCAAAGCTGATCGCCGATGAGCTTGTCGGGATTCATCGCAAGACACATGGAGCAGCCGGCGCCGCGCCATTCGAAGCCCGCGGCGCGGAAGATTTCCGGCAGACCTTCTTGTTCGCATTGGATGGCGACGATCTGCGAGCCGGGGACGACCAGCGCTTGCACGCCGGGTGCGACGTGGTGGCCTTGGATGTATTTCGCCACTTCACGGAAGTCGGAGATCCGGCCGTTCGTGCAGGAGCCGATGAAGGCGACGTCGATTTTCACACCCTTGATCGGAGTGCCGGCGTCGAGCTTCATGTAGGCAAGCGCTTCCTCGATGGAGGCTTTTTCCAAGGGGGTCTTGGCCTTGGCCGGGTCCGGGATGTTTTCGGAAATGAAGATGCCCTGATCGGGGGAAATCCCCCAGGTCACGGTGGGCTCGACGTCGGCGGCGTTGATTTTTACGATGTCGTCGAACACGGCGTCGGCATCGGAAGCGAAGGACAGCCAGCGGGCGGCGGTGGCGCTGAAGTCGGTCATGTCCACATAAGGACGGCCGTTCAGATAGGCGACGGTCTTGGCGTCGGGATTGACGTAGCCACAGCGGGCTCCGCCTTCGATGGACATGTTGCACACCGTCATGCGCTCTTCCATGGACATGCGCTCAAAGACATCGCCGGCGTATTCGTAAGCATAGCCGATGCCGCCATTCGCGCCGAGGAGGCGGATGATGTGGAGGATGACGTCCTTCGCATAAACGCCGGGAGCGAGGTCGCCGTTCACTTCGATGCGGCGGACTTTCATTTCCTGAAGGGCGATGGTCTGGGTGGCAAGCACGTCGCGGACCTGGCTGGTGCCGATGCCGAATGCGATCGCGCCGAACGCGCCGTGGGTCGCGGTGTGCGAGTCGCCGCAGGCGATGGTGGTGCCGGGCTGGGTGATGCCTTGCTCGGGTCCGACGACGTGGACGATACCTTGTTTGCCGGACGCTAGGTCGAAATAGGTGACGCCGAAGTCATCGCAGTTTTTGCGGATCGCATCGATCATCTCAGCAGCGAGCGGATCCGCGGGCTGGTCTTGATTGATCGTCGGAACGATGTGGTCGATCGTGGCGAACGTGCGCTGGGGGAATTTCACACCAAGCCCGAGATCGCGGAGCATGCCGAAGGCTTGTGGCGAAGTGACCTCGTGAATGAGGTGCGTGCCGATGAAGAGTTGCGTGCGTCCATCGGCGATGGTGCCGACGGTGTGAGCGTCCCAGACTTTTTGGAAGAGGCTTTTTCCCATGGTTGAATATCCGCCGTGGTTGCCGGCGGGCGGGGAAACTGGCGGCGGAGTTTCGAAATGTCAAAGCCGCATGCATGTCCGGTGGAGAAACCGGAGCCGCCCGGGCGATGGCAATCAGCCGAGTTCGACGATGAGCCCCGCGATGATCCCACCCAAGGCGAGGATCCCGATGCCAATTCCGACGATTTTCGGCCAATTCTTCGACCGATGTTCGACTGCGGCCACGCCGTCGACCCAGTCGTCCCAGGATCTTTTCTGCTGACCGCCGGTGCGGTGATAATGCCGCAGACTTCCGCTGAAGCGGGCAGGTTCGTCAGTGTGGGAACTGCGTTTCATTCAACGTTGGAGGGGTCGGTGGGGGAAGCGACTTTGAAGCGGAAGAAAGGTGGGGGCTTACGAGCTTTCGCAGATCATGAAAAGCGCCCCTACCGGAAACCGGAAGGACGCTCATTCAATAACGATGCCGTAATTCGCGAGCTGCGAATTACTTCGAGTAGATCACTTCGGGAGCCGTTGGGATCTCCTGGAAGCGTGGAAGCGGACGAAGGCCGGGTGCCTTTGCTTCACCGGTGCAGCACATGCAAGAGACGGAAAGCAGGGCGAAAACGGAAGCTACGAGAGCGGTAAGAATGCGGATCATGGGAAGTGAGGCGGGATTTTTGGATTATTGAGAAGGTTTCCGGCAGTGACTCAAGCCAGAGATTAAGGATGCCTGGCCCTCGATTGGGAGAAC
>JAYWDF010000033.1:0-2737 GCA_043779985.1 Akkermansiaceae bacterium
TGTGCTGTTTGAACTGTTTTACTCATAGCAAAAGCATTCAAGCCTCGAAGCCGCCTGTTGGCAATGCGATGCGCAGAAAGGCAGCAAATATCTCAAAAAACGCGCAGAAGCCGCCAACAATCAAAAATAGTTAGATTAAAATGGTTTGCCGACAACGGGTTGAAACTAGAATGCATTCGACGGCTGCATCGGGATATGCCCGCTCCATGACCTCGCGATATGCATTCATCTGTCCGGCATATCTTTCGACCAAGCCGGAAATCTCATCCAGCGCGTCGGTTTTGAAATCGATGACCTCCACCCGGCTCACGCGGCCCGAGGGATCCCGTTGCAAGTGAAGCCGGTCCATCACCCCGCTCAACCATTTGCCGTCGAGCACGGCGTCCACCGCTTGCTCGCAATAAAGTTCCACCGGGCGGCCGCCACGCTCGAAAAGTTGCCGGAGTTCCGGGACTTTCAGGAGTTCACCCACCAATTGCCCCCCTTCACCCGAGGGTAATGCCGGCGCCGCCTCGTCCACCCACCCGACCTGCTCGAATGCGGCATGCACCTCGCTGCCGAACCGCATTCCGCTCGCTGAATGAGCCACCATGGCGGTGGTCTGCAGCTTCGCACCACTGGGCGTGCTCCGCTCCCGGCGCTTGATACCTGCAGCCAATACAGGGAGTTCCGTCGGCTTGTCCTCGCGACTCGTGCGGCGAATCGTTTCAACCCAATCCGGACTTCCAGATTGGTAGACCACTCCAGATCGCCCATCCGCGGCGATGGATCTTGCCAGCCAATTCGCCAACGAAGGCTTGTCCGCGACTTGAGATGCGGCCGGCGGCTCGAGCAAAACATACAGCCCGCGCTTGGATCTTGTAAGAGCGACATAGAGCATGCAGAAAGCCTCGTAACGCTGGCTTGCGGCCCACGCCGCTTCAGCCTCACGCATTTCCGGAATCAATTCGCGCGCCCACTTCGGCGGCGTCTGCGAGATCCATCCCTCACCCTCCGCGACGTCGAAATACTGCGACGACGGAATGCCGTCATTCGGGACATCCGGTAGCACCACGACATCGAATCCGAGCCCCTTAGCCTTATGAATCGTCATCACCTGGACTGCGGCGATCCCCGGACTTTGGGATACTTCCAAGCGCTCGATCCATTCCGCCGCTTGCTGGGGTGTCGCTCCACCTTGGGCATCCAAGCCGGCCAGTGCCATCATGATATCGCCCGCCCGCCGGCGCCCGAAGTCAGACCAATCCACCCAGCAGTCCTCAACGACCTCCTCGATCATTCCGGCAAAACCGACCCGGGACGCGGATCCTAACAATCCTTCCCAAACCTGCTGCCAGTGCTCGCCGAACTTGGCCCGCAAAACCCCAGCCAGCGGCGACATTTCGACCACTTCCCTGGCGAAGGAGTCCGCCGGGTTCGCCAGCCACTTCAGCAAATGCCCGAGGGTGATTCCCACGGGATTGTCCTTCGCCGGCTCGCGGCGGCCTTCCTCGATCACGTCGAAGCCCTTGGCCCTGAGCTCGTCCGCGACCTTGCGGACCAGTGCGTTGCTCCGCACGAGGACGCCGCAAGTGAGGGGGCGTTCACCCACGCCGAGCTCAACTAACAAGCCGCCAAGCCGCTCCAGGCGCTCGTCCCATTTCCCTTCCACCAACTCCACACGCGCCTCCCCGCGCTTTGCCGGGTCGGCCAACGGCGTGGCGGAGAAATGCGCCTGCCATTCCCAATTCGCGGATGCTTCGCCGAAGAGTTCACGCATCGTTGCCGCATCTCCGCAGACCTGGTTCACCAAAGCGAGGACCTCGGGACATGAGCGCCAGGACTCCGCCATGGACTCAGTCTCCAGATCTCCGCCTCTGTAGCGATGGATCACCTCGTCAAACAATCCGACTTCACCGCCACGCCAAGCATAGATCGCCTGCTTGCGGTCGCCCACGATGAACATGGTTCCCTCGCCATCGCCCGCCGCTTCGTCGATGAGCGGCAGCAAGCCCATCCAGTCCGCGCGGCTTGTATCTTGGAACTCATCTAGCAGCCAGTGCTCGTGCCGGGCATCAAGCCGGAAGTCCACTGCTTCACGCCGCAGTCGGGCGTCCTCGCCCTTGACCCACTCGCCCATCAGGAATTTCACGTCGTCGAAGCCGAGCAATCCCCGCCGGCGGAGTTGTTTGTCACAGCGCGCGTCATAGACCGAGACCACCTCACGCACCGCACGGGTTCTGACCAGAGCGGTTGCCATTTCGCAGCGGGCCGCCAGCTGGACCATGTCACGCAGGGCGTCACCGGCAGGCCCGCCGATGAGGAACTCCTTGTAATGTTTCACCTCCAGCGGCCCGTTCCCACGGCTAGAGGCTTCCAGGACTTTTTCTAGCAAACCACTCGCACTGCCGAGGCTGCCGCTGCCGATGGTATGCTCCAGTAAGGCCTCGACGACTTTCTCCAAAGCCTCGCGCTGCCCCTTGCGGGTGTAGTCGATGCCGTCGAGTCCGCGCAGGATCTTGGCGTGAAGTGCGTGCTTGTGTTCCTCCCAGTCTTCCATGCGCGCGCCCGCCAGAGCCTCCGGCCCCCACTCCAAGTTTTGTGCCGCACGATACCGGCCCTGCCAGCGCTTTACGAAGCCGCGCAATCCACCTAACACGCCTTGGTCCTCCTTGCCGATGTTCGCCCGCCGGAAGGCGTGGAGGAAATCGTCGCCATCTCCGCCTTCCAAGGTCTCACTGAGGATCGTTGCGAGAAT
>JAYWDF010000034.1:0-2736 GCA_043779985.1 Akkermansiaceae bacterium
TCCTTGATGTCACGGCTCTGGACGATGACGACTTTGCCATTCCTTGATCCGTCTGACACTTCGCGGAAGAGGCACCATGAGCCATTGGGGATGAGGCGGTTATGAGAAAGGAAAGAATTTTGAACCGCAATGGAATGGAATGACATGGACAACACCGCTGAAGGCTTGTAGGCGGTTTGGACAGGCGCTATTCGCGCAGTGCCCGAAGGGTTAAAAGGCGTGGGGCGCCTTTTAATCAACAGCGAACGCGACGTGCCCCGAAAGGGGGACTGCCGGCAGGCGGGATCAAAGGCGCACCCGCCGCCGTCCTGCGGACTATGGCGGGCAGGAAGGTCGCCAAGGAGTGCAGAGGGAGCGGAGGAGTTGACTTTGTAAGAGTGAGCGAGCCCCAGTTTTCGTCGGAGGCTTCGGCGGGCAAGCTGCCCTCGCTCCTTGGGGATGTCCTCCCGGAATTCGGTCTTGTTGGCGTGATAGACGATCATCGGGGATGCCGGATGCTAGATGAATGAATCCGCATGTCTAGCGGGTTCGTGAAATGGAAGACACCGCAGCGGGATGGGGCTTTTCAGAGTCCGGCCAGTCCGAGCCAAATGAGGAATGGGCGAAGGGGCCGGAGAAGTCGAAGCCATTGAGATAGCGGGCGGCTTCCTTGTGTGGTTGTGGTGTCACAGGGCGATCAAGCTAGCGATTTTTTAACCGCGATTAAACGCGAATAGACGCCAATGAAGCAATTTTTGATATGAAAATCCTGATTCTAAGAATTAAGTTCTGAAAATTCGTGTCCATTCGCGTTCATTCGCGGTTCAACTCATGTAGAATCCCCGTGGTTACTCACTAGCTTGATCGCCCTGGCGGGGTCATGGGAAAAAGGTCTTGGAAAGGGGTGAAAAGAGGCTAAATTTCCTCGTAGCTACGAGCGTGGCCGCCCCATAGGCGAACCGCCGCTCCGAAGTGCGGATGTCCTGAATCCGCCGCATCAGTTCATCGAAATAATCGAAGGGCTGATCCGGATTCTTCAGCCGCTCGTCATCGAGGAGGAAACCCTTCACGATGTATTCCCGCAGCTGCCGGGTGGCCCAGATACGGAAGCGGGTGGCCACCGCACTTTTCACCCGGTAGCCCACGGAAAGGATGGCGTCCAAATTGTAGAAATCCACCCGCCGCCGGACGGATCGTGCGCCTTCCTGCCGAACTGACAAGGATTCCTTGTGAGTTGCCTCAAGCTGCAATTCACCCTCTGCGTAAGTGTTCTGGAGATGCTGGCTGATGTTCTGCTGGGTTGTCTGGAACAGCTCCGCCATGTGCTGCTGCGTCAGCCAGACCGTCTCGCCCTCAAACCGCACGTCGATCTTCAGCTTCCCGTCTTCCGCCTGGTAAACGAGGAACTGACCGCCCGACGGCGGTGGTGTCCCGGAATCCTTGCTCATGGTTTCAGCCTCCTTTCGACTTGAACGATTCGGTTCCGGTCAGCGGCAGTTGTAAAGGAATCCTTTACAACTGAATCCTGCACCCGTTCGCCCTCGGTAAAGAGACTTTTCACGTGCTGCCCGACATTCTGCTTCGTCGTCTGGAACAAGTCCGCCATCTGCGCCTGCGTCAGCCAAACCGTTTCATTCTCAAACCGGCACTGCACACGCGTGCTGCCATCCTCCGTCTGGTAGAGAATGATTTCCGAATTGGGCAATGGTTCGTCGCTCATGGATGCCGCCTCCTTCTCGCACCCGAAGGCAGCATCGGACCCTTTCTTCCGCCCCAACGGGGCATTTCACTCAAGGAGCGGCGGAATCCGTCCGCCGATGTCCATGGAAAGCCCATGAACCGAGCCAAACCGCTTCCCCATAGACCCCGCATGGTCAAGGCGATCGGATATCGCCTCTCCTTGTTCAATGGCTTCCCTCGCTCCTCTCCAAAGCGCCAACCCACCGCCAGGATCGCGTCCAGATTGTAGTGCTCGATCTGTCGGGTGATCTGCCGCGCGCCCTCGGTTCGAACTATCCGGAATTTCCGGATAGTTGCCTCCCGACGCAATTCGCCTTCGTCGAAGATATTCACCAAGTGCTCGTTGATCGTCCGTACATCCTTCTCGAAAAGCTCCCCGATGAGCGCCTGCGTCAACCACAGCGTCTCATTCTCAAACCGGCACTGAATACGCGTGCGGCCATCCTCGGTTTGGTAGAGGATGATTTCGGACTGGGGCAAAGGTTCGTCGCTCATGGGTTTAGCCTCCGTTCTGTTTCCGTTCGATGACACGGCGTTCGCGTTCGAGTTCGGCGTTGAGTTCGGCCTCGGTGGGGAGGACGGTGCGGTATTTGGAGGCGAAGAGTTGTTCGCTGCCTTTGAGGACGGAGTATTGGACGATGGTTTCGTCCTTATCGGCGCAGAGGATGAGGCCGATGGTGGGATTGTCGTCGGGTCCGCGTTTGAGGTCGTCGAACATGCGAACATACATGTCGATCTGGCCGATGTCCTGATGGGTGAGCTTGGTGGTCTTGAGGTCGATGATGACGAAGCATTTCAAGACGTAGTGATAGAAAACGAGATCGAGATAGAAGTGGCTGGTCTCGGTGCTGACGCGCATCTGGCGGGCGACGAATGAGAAGCCGTGTCCCATTTCGAGCAGGAAGCCCTGGAGCTGCGAAATGATGGCGGACTCGATTTCCGTTTCGGTGGCGGAAGGATCCTCCGGCAGGCCGAGGAATTCGAGAACGTAGGGGTCTTTGATGAAGTCGCGGATGG
>JAYWDF010000035.1:0-2733 GCA_043779985.1 Akkermansiaceae bacterium
CGGTGTGTCCGTCACCTTTTGCCCGGTATTTTCCAAGTCGTGAAGGTTCAAGGCTCATTTTCCATCCTTCCCCGTTGAATTTTTCAGCTCATCCATGATAGAGAATAGGCGCTCAATTTTGGCGTCTGAATTTCTGTTGGAGGGTTCACGATTGAACGGGTCCACCTCAATCAATTCGTCCAGGTCATCGTCTGATAGAAGTCCTTCGATTTGCGTGTGAAATAGTGTTACCCCGGGCGATGCACCGGGCCGATTGTTTGATAGGTTCATGGGTCGTTTGATTCATGTGAAAGTTAGGTTAGCATATTTTGCAGCATCATGGCGCTGCGGCCGTCGTGTTATGTGAAAGGTTCCCGGTGCTGCCAATCGGCCGGGTCTCTAATTCCTCAGTGGCAACTCTGATTTTCGGGGTTAACCAACGGCGAGGACAACACCGCCCGAAAGTTTCACTCGGCTCGTTACGCCAACGGCATTGTTGAACGAAGCAACCGAGGGCATTAGTTCAAGATGCCTGATCGCTGAGGCTGAGGCAGCGATGTCGATCTCTATACTTTCCGCCTCGGCCTCAGCTGCGGCTCTTGCATCGCGGGCCTGCATTGCTGCTTCTGGCGAAATGGCGGTGATGATCTTACTGCCAAACTCCGCAACGCGGGCACCGATTTTCTCAATCACTGATTTCTTGTTTTTAGTCTGATCTGATAGATCGGCGCGGAGCAGGGAAACCAGTTCTTCGACGTTGGCGGCGGCGTAAGCATCACCAGCACGTTGACAGTGGTCGTCGGGAGAATTGAAGTCATGATCGGCGATGATCTTTTCGAGAATTGGAATCTCAACATGGGCTTCGATATAGCTTTCAATGTCTGGTAGTGGTGACTGTGCGATTCGCCCTTGTGCGGCTGATAGTCGGACGGCGAATGTCTGGCGGTTCCGTGCTGGCTGTCCTTGCGTAAGGGCAAGTGCAGATTGATGATCTTCTAGTGTTTTCGGGGTCTGTGCCATGATGTTAATTTATGTTAGTTTTGGTCGGTGAGAATTTATAGATGGCTGAGAGCTAAGGCTTCGCGTTCGAGCCTGCGAAGCGTAGTGAATAGAGCGGCTTTAGCTCTGAGGCTCTTCTTGCATGGCGGGCCTAGGTCTGGCTCTGCAATTGGTGGTCCTGGAATCAAATTGCTGATGTCTATCCGAAGTGCATTCCGGTGCTCCTTGGCGGTGCGGCAGCGAAACGATGGACTTTCAAGAGTCGCCCTCATTTCAGCAAGATCTAAGGCGAGCTTGTCGAGTGATGCACTCATGGCTTCACCCCCTTCCAACCGACAGGCAAGCTGCGGTGTGACTCGATGAACTTTTCGAGGTCGGCGACGGCAAACCGGACATTCCGCCCGAATTTAATGACTCCAATCTTCCGCTCTGCGGCAAGCTCCTGAATGGTTCTCTTCGATACTCCAAGCCGTTGCGCGGCCTCCGGAGTCGTTAGGAGCTTCACTAGCTCCGGTGTTTCGTTTGGTGTTAAGACGTGTGCCATGCCGCGAAGCTATGCTTCAACGTGCAGCACGTCAACAATGTTCTAACTGATAGAGTGCATCCTTACATTGCATCCTATTCGCCCCGCGTCACTTTTATTCCTTGGGGTAAAACCCGCACCGAATCATCTTCACGAGTTCCACTTGCTGGCTGGAAATCTTTCCTCCCTTTCTGGACTGAGGAAGAAATTTTAGCTTTGCTCGCCCTAGCCAATAAGCTCTTCCTCGCTTCTCTGTCGGAATCTCTTTATACAGCTTTGGATGGCAGGTTTTCATTGCGAGAAACAATTCTTGAACGGGCATAAATGACACCTTTTCTCCATCCCATGATGCCGTCACCCCCACGATGCGCCGAGCAATATACATTGTCTCCTGTTCGCGCTGCTCTTTGATTGTTCCTGTCAGCATCTTGATGGCATCGGCCATTACTAGAGGGGATTCTCGCAATACACGGCTAATAAACCTCATTGCGAATTCAGATGGCCCATCCTCTATCTTCTTTTTGTCTGACTGATGCTCGTATGCGGCGAGATTCTGCAAGCAGGCGGCGACGGTTTCGGGAAGGATGGGCCACTCATCCACTGGCACGGATGACTTGTTGGTCATTAGGCACGAAAATTGATTGTAGAACGCGCCGGACCATTCGGGAGACTTTCGCTTTGCGTTCATGCGGTTGCCCTCCCTGCTTCGATGCTGGTCACGTTCTCCGCCTTGGCTTCCGGCCGGATGGCGAAATACTTGGCGGCGGCGGCACTGGTCACGATTTCCCGATAATGCTTTTTGATGGTTCCCGGGGAGTTCCCGACTTCATCGGCGACTTTCGCAACATCGCGGAGCTTGGCGCAACGGTAGGAGATGAAGGAATGCCGTGCGCCGTTGTCGATCTGATTGACCTTGGCAAGAGTGAAGAGCGCGGTCACCTCGTCAACCTTGGTCCGTGCTGACATGAGCCACGCCTTGCCCTTGCGCCGGGGCTGAGCGAATAGCCACGCCTTGCAAGTCTCATTGAATGGCACGATGCGAGCGCCAGTCTTATTGGAATTCACCCGAAATTCCTTCGTCGTGGCCGTGAGCTTGGACAGGTCGAAAACCTCAGCTTCGGAAACGCGCAACCCAGCGAAGAACCCAAGGGCAAGCACGGGGATCAACTCGGGTTTGAAGTCGAGCGCGGCCTGCATGATTTTTGCCACTTCCTCGGGAGAGTAGGATTGCG
>JAYWDF010000036.1:0-2718 GCA_043779985.1 Akkermansiaceae bacterium
TTTTACTCTACGAATTGCTGGCCGGCAGCACGCCGTTTGATGCGAAGGAACTGATGGCCTCGGGCATCGACGCGATGCGCAAGACGATCCGCGAGAAGGAGCCGACGCGCCCCAGCATCAAGCTCGCGACGCTGCAAGGCGAGGAGCTGACGACGACGGCCAAACACCGCTCGGCGGACACCGCGAAGTTGATCCATCAACTCAAAGGCGACCTCGACTGGATCGTGATGAAGTGCCTGGAGAAGGACCGGACGCGACGTTACGAGACGGCCAATGGTCTTGCCGCCGATCTTAAGCGGCACCTAAACAACGAGCCAGTGGTCGCCCGTCCGCCCTCAACAGCCTACCGATTCCAAAAGGCTTGGCGGCGGAACAAAGCGATGGCTATCGCGGGAACCGGGATACTCGCCGCGCTAGTCATCGGTTTGGGAGTTTCCTCCTGGATGTATCTCCAGGAACGCAAGGCCTACGAACAAACAGCGCTGGCGGAACGAGAACAGGCGCGCTTGCGCTCTATCGAGGAGGGTTTGCGGAAGAATGAATCCGAGTTGCGCCAACGCGCCCAAGCCGGTGAACAGGAGGCGCAGCGCGCTGCCGCCGTGATCAAACGCACCGCTTATGTGGGGGACATGGCGCTGGTCCAGCAAGCCACCGCAGAAGGGAACCTGGCTCGCGCCAGAAGCTTGCTCGATCGTTATCGCCCGAACGCGGGTGAGGATGATATTCGCGGATTTGAATGGCGCTACCTTTGGGCGCAAGCCCGCAGCGACGAGGCGGCAAAATTAGGTGAGTATAGCGGCTTCTTAGGCGGGCTGGCGGTTTCGCCGGATGGCACTTACCTGGCCAGCGTAGCCCCTCGAGGCGTTGAAATTCGATCCTTCCAAGACCATGTCTTGATCTCGACGCTAACCAATGCCGGAGGGTCGCCAATCCAGTTTTCCCCGGACGGCCAGTTTCTGGCGACGGTTCGGGACAGCGGACTGGTGCTTTGGAACACGCGCACCTGGGAGCAGGGGCCGGAGCTGCCCGGGGCGAAGGCGCCATTTGTGTTTGCGCAAAACGGACAACTCATCTTGACAGTGCAAGGCGTCACTTGTCGATATGGAATACCGAAAAAGCCGGCAAGATCGCGGATCTTCCCGGAACCGTTTCGTTAGGCAGACATTCTCAGGCGATGGCCATTTCGCCGGATGGAAACACGGTGTTTTTGGATAGCAGCTCCACCATTCGTTCATGGGATCTGAGAACCCGAATCGAACTGGAACCGATGAGCTATCCCCAAGGTGCCTGGGCAGTTTGCCTGGCTGTTTCTCCCGAGGGCCTTTTGGCCGCCGCGCATTGGCACGGCCAGGTAACACTTTGGGACTTAAAGACCCGCCAACTGCTGCATACTTTCGAGAACCATCTGGCCTGGGTCAGCAGCGTGGTTTTCTCGCCAGACGGATCCTTTCTGGCATCCGCCAGCGCCGACCAGAACATTTTTCTTTACGAAATCGGGAGCAGGAAACTTCTGCGCCGTTTCAAGGGACACGAAGGGGAGATTTGGGGGCTCCAATTTTCCCGTGACGGTCGTTGGCTGGTCTCCGGCAGTGGGTATGATCAATCAGTGCGTCTGTGGGATTCGACCGGTAAATCGAAGGGACGTGATCAAGTCGAGATATCCGCTCCCCTTCGCTTCGTTGACTCGAACCGCTCCTTGATTTGTGCGTCCGGGAAACAGGGTTTTGCCCGGATGGATGTCAAAACTGGAAGCATCCAGCCGCTGGCAAGTTCGTCCGTGCCCATCGCAGGCGATAGCCTTGCGACGGGCTTTGGTTTATCCCTGTCACCGGATGGGACCAGAGCAGCAGCCGTGCTGCCGGACGGACGTGAATTGCACATTTTGAACACTCTTTCCGGCGAGCGCGAGATGGTCCTCACAGACTTGCCCGGGCCGATCGGCGCTGCTGTGTTTTCAGAAGACGGCAAACACATGGCTGTCGCGGGAAAAGGGTGGCAAACTCGTTTGTGGAATACCACCGACTGGTCCTCCGAACTCCTCGGCGACTCAGTTTCTGGCGAAGTCGAGCGGCTGGTATTCTCGCTCAATGGCTCGCGCCTCGCGCAGGCAGGTGATGGAGGAATGGTGTTCGATCTCACTTCAAGAAAGACCATTTTTCGTTTTAGAGAAGGCGTAGTTATTGGTCTGGCGATTTCGCAGGATGGCAGATTCCTGGCGGCAGGCACTGCGCGCAATCTGATCCATCTTTGGGATCTGAATAGCGGGCAGCAGGTCGGTATTCTTCGTGGCCACGTTGCTGGAGTAATCGGCCTGTCATTCTCTCCCGACGGAAAGACGCTGGCCAGTTGCGGCGACAACAGGGTGAAGCTCTGGAATATCGAAACCTTGCAGGAAATTCTGACGCTCGCCCGATTCAACAGCACAGCGGGCGTGGCCTTGTTCTCCTCGGACGGCTCGTGCCTCGCCACCAATTCGACGGATGACCACGTTCAACTTTGGCGCGCGCCTTCATTCGAGGAAATCGCCGCGACGGAAGCGAAGGAGAAAGCGGAGAGCAAGCAGCCATGAACCCCACTGACGCCCGCGCCGAAGCGATCTACCAGGCCGCGCTCGCACTCGCCGGGCACGCGGAGCGCGAGGCGCTCATCGGTGCCGAGTGCGGGGATGATCTCGCGCTGGAAATGCGCGTCCGCCGGTTGCTCCGGGAGCATGAGGAC
>JAYWDF010000037.1:0-7910 GCA_043779985.1 Akkermansiaceae bacterium
GAGATGGAGGCGCTCGATCTACGGCGCGAGACATTTCAGCCGAATTGGAACTACTCACTCGCGTCAAAATCCATCATTTGATTTTGCGGGCGTCCTAAGGCCAAGCCCCGTTAAGCGTCTGGCGATCTTGGCGCGGCGGCGGTCACCGCCTAGCGTGGATGGGAAGTCGTAGCAGAAGAGATAGATCATGGTTCCGGGTCTAGGCATCAGGTTGGTCCTTCGGGATCAGGTAAAAGGGCTGGAACTGAAGCAGTGATTGCTCCCTCGCGGCCTTCGCAAAACGGTCCACCTCCCGGGTAAGGAGGCCTTGGGGAGACGGGTGGTTGTCACCGAGAGTTTCATCGCATTGGTCGCCCCAGTGGACGACGGCTTCTAGAACGGCTCTGCGTCCGTCAGCGTTTAGGAAAATTCCGGGTTGGGGCTTGCGATCCTCGAAGTGTTCCGGCCGCAGGACATTGAGGTTGATGAGCCGGAGGCAAAGGCGATCCGCCAGGACCGGGCGGAACGGCTCGATCAAATCAAGCGCGAGCGAGGGGCGGCGGGCCTCGACCCGATGAAGAAACCCGATGTAGGGATCCAGGCCGACTCCTTCAATGCGGGCCAGCATCTGATGCGTTAGGATGGCGTAGGTGTATGAAAGTAGGGCGTTTACGGGATCCAGCGGAGGGCGGCGGTTGCGGCCGGGGAAGGTGGCCCAGAGCGGCCTGAACATTCGAGAGAAGACCGAAAAGTAAATGCGCGCGGCGATGCCTTCATAGCCCATGAGTTTTTCAATCGTGGGGGAATTGCAGGCGCGCCGGCGGATTTTGCGGAGCCGGCCGGCGGCGCGATTCAGTTCGGGGTCGGGATGATTGCCTGAGTGGCGGGTGAGCACGGCGGCGGAGTTCGCGATCTTGGCGTCGACGAGGCGGCGGGCGAGTTGCAATCGGGCGGAAGGATTGAGGAAAACCCGGGACTGTTCGATCCGCGGAGTTGCATCATGTTTCCAAGGTGGACAAAGGCGTGATCGGACACGCCCTTCACGGTCCAGAAAAGTGGTCGGGATGCCCAGTGTGCCAAGACGCTCAAGGGCGGTGGATGAAACCTCGATGCCGTGGTGAATGATCATCTGCGCGATCAGGGTGGGCGGGATTCTGCCGATGCGCTTGCCGCTGGAGCGGAGAGTGAAATGGGAGGAGTCGGTGGCAAGCTGGGTGCCTTGAGAGGAAAGGACGATGGTGGTATTGAACATGGCAGTGGGGAATGTTAGTGAGAATGGGAGACGGCCGGTTTTCTGGCAGGGGTGGTTGTCGCCTTTCTATTTTCCGAGGAAGCTCGAATCCCGACGGGACCTTGTTCACCTGAATCCTCCGGAATCGCTGATGATGCTGTTCGCAGGGAAAGTAGGGCGATTGATCTGTCGTCCCGAGTGATGCGATCCCATGCTGCATCCTTGAGCATTTCACGGAGGACTGCTTCGTGTAACCGGTCGGAGGCTGCGCATGCGATCAGCTCGGAGATAGCGGGAGCGGGCGTTTGTTGCTTGAGTTCCAAAAGACGGGTGGCGGCACCGTCGCTCATCGCAAGCAGGGCGGTCACTCCCACGGAGGGAATCACGCCGCCCAGCAAGCCGAGGCGTCCCTGCGGGCGAGCCACGACAAAGGTCGTTTGATTCGCGAAGCCGGTCTCATCCAAGGGCGTGGCCAAGCCGGCAATGCCGTGACGCGAGATCACGAGCGGACTATCCCCGACGGCGAGCCAGCCAATCCTCTCGCACCCGACAACGGCAAGGGTGAGGGTGAATTCGAAATGGTCGCAGCCGGTATCATACCAGGCGGCCAGTTTGGTTTGTTCCAAACCGGCCACGTGATAGAGCATCCGCGCGAATCCCTGCCAACCGACCGCTGCCAACTCATGCCCGGGTTCGTCCAGCAGGGTCTTGAGTTGCGGCTCCCACTTGCGAAGCGCGGTCCGCAACGCTTCGCGCGCGGCGGCCGCCCCGAGATGGCTGAGGCTGGCACTGCCGCGACCGTCCAGGATCATCAGGCATGGGCGCGGAGCCAGCCAAGCACCTGCCCGGTCCTGACACGGGACATCCCTCTCCAAATGACCGCTGCCGGGAACCTGGCACGAGGCCTTGGCCCAACGGCCCCGGAACGGGTTGGAGTTAGAGTTCCCAGTCATATTCATCAGTGGCGGGGGTTGAGCGTTGCTGGACGGTGGAGCCGGTGGAGACGATCCGGAGGCTATCGCTGAGCCAGCGGAAGAAGTTCTGGAACTTGAGTCCGGAAAGCCGGTGAGCACCCGGATCCGGCGGGACGATCAGGCTCAGCGTATGCATGTCCACACTGGGACCGATGCCAACGCCGATGAAAGTAAGCTGACCGCGAGCCGCCATGTCGCGGGCGGCGCTGGCGGGTTGTTGCCACTCGTCATTGGGTTGGCCGTCGGTAAGCAGGACGATCCAGGGTTTGTAGGCGGCAAGTCCCTGGCGTTTATAAAAGTCGCGACGTTGTAGAAGCTCAGTGAGGGCGAGGCGGATGGCGGAACCCATTGGCGTGTTGCCAGAGGCGGCTAGACGGGGAAGGGGTTTTCCAAGCGTGTCGGCCACGGTTTCAAAGCCGCGCAGTTTGTTCACACCTGCACCGAAGCTGATGACGCTGATTTCCACCGACATGGAAGCGATGGGATCTCCGGCCATTTCCCGATAGAACTGGCCGACAGCGGTTTCCAATTCGGTGATCGGGGCTCCGCCCATGCTGCTGGAGCAGTCAAGCAAGAGCACGACGGGGCAGCGCGGCTGTGGATTGTCCGCAAAGGTCAGGGCCAGGGTGTTGATGGGCCTGCTGACGATGGAGGCTTCGATTTCAATGGGAGTATTCATGGGGTGTGTCTGGTTGGGTTCTGGGAGATATGGACAGGTGTTCGTGGAAGTTTCAGGAGGTGGAGTTGCCGCGAAAATCCGCAGATTTGCTGCGGGGAGGCATCACCGAGGCATCGGCGTAGCCTTGCAGGAGGCAGCGGTTGTATTTGAGCAGAGCCTCTCGCCATTCAGTGATCGCTGGTCGTGCCGCGGGATTGGAGTGCCCTTCACGAAAGCAGCGGATGAAGAGTTCCTTGATGTCAAAAATCAGGTGGCTCCAGATGAGGTAGCACGATCCCCGCGGGAGTTCGCAGTCCGCTCCCCGGCCCAATGCGCAGGAACCGTTGATGAGGTTCTGAACCGGATCGTGACCGTTGCGGTGGCGGTAGGGCGAGTTGCCGAGGTTGAGGATGTAGAACAGGATCATGCCGACTGAAAAGCGAAGACTGGGATTCGACACCGGGGCATCGGTCCAGCTTCCACGCTTAGCCACCTCGGGCGCGGCCATTTCGGGGAGAATGGCTTCACTCAAATGCATTCCGGAGGAACCGCGAAACTGGTAGCCGTCACAGTCGATGAAATTTAGGCGGATCGTGGTTAGATCAACGAGGAAGTTACTGGGGTTGAAGTCCACCGGCAGAGTGTGGCTTTTCGCAAGGACGCCGATGGTGTCCAGGAAATCGAGGCACAGCCGGATCAGGTGCTGACGATGCCAATGAGGAACGGTGAGGCCGAAGTTCTTCGGATTGCCGCAGAGTTCGCGCAGGCTGATGCCCGACCGCATGCGCATGGCATAGCCACACCATTGGCCGTCATGGTCTGAAGTCAGGGAAACCAGCGGCCAAGCAATGTGGTCGTTTTCCCGTAACCTTGCATTTCCTGCCATCTCACTGATTTTTATCTGGAGTCTTATTTTGCGCTCATGATCGGCAAGGATTTCCGGATGATAGATCTTCACCAAAACGTCTGCCCGATCTGCAACGCGATGGATGGTGCCTTCTCCGCCGTGGGCGAGGATCCCAGCGAGCTGTTTCTTGCGTCCATGTTCATCGGCGACCACTTGGATTCGTGGAGATGTTGGGGCGGAGGTTATGGCTGCTTGCGCGGAAACAAAAGTTGGAACGGGGTGAGTTTGGAGAACAGGTTGCAGGATGTTTTTGATGAAGGAGAACATGAGATAAGGGAGTTGGGATTCAGCACGAGTTAAGAAGAATGGCGACGATGATGATAAGGATCAGGCAACCGATTGGACTATCCGACGAGTTGCGGGATGGCGGGCGATGGACAACTATCCATTCGTCGTGACGGGCATTGATATGAAGTCGCTTGCGGGACATGGCAGCGGGGTGTTAGCGGGTGGCAACGAGCTGGCTGGCACCGGAGACGACCGGGGGCGCCGACGGTGGAGCGAAGTCGTAGCTGCCGCCGCGGGAGAGAAAGCGCTCGTGATCGAATGATACTTGGGAAAAGGCGGCGGAAATTCCGATGTCGAGGATCGGTTGGCTGTAGCGGTGGCCGCCATTGGAGCTATCGAAAAAGCAACCGGCGGGGTCGATCATGGCGTAGCTGCCACGAATGGAATCAACGGGTTCTGGGACCACACGGATTCCAGCAAGGGCAACGGGTTGGTGGCGTTGGACAAAGCCGTCAAATTTCGCGCGGGAGACGGACAGGGTGTCGATGTGTTGGTCGTTCTGGCCCGCGACCGCCATGATTTGCAAAATTTTCCAGCGGGTGATGCCACTCGATGCAATGAAACCGGTCATGTCTTCGTGGCAATTCAGGCTGCTGACGACGGTGTTGATCTTGGTGCGCATGCCGCGGCCGGCGGCTTCGGTAAGAATCTCCGCATAGACCTCGGCCGGGATGGCTGTGCCCTTGGAATCATTGCGCCCAATGGCTTGGTTGGTGGCCGGGTCCAGGCTGTCGATGCTCAGAGTGAGCCAGTCGAGGCTGTCAACGAGGCGATCCAGATAGCGGGAGTCACAACGGCTGCCATTGGTGACGACCATGGTGACGAGACCCTGCGATTTGGCGTGCGCGATCAGATTCGGGAGCCATGGGCAAAGCGTGGGTTCGCCGCCGGCAAAGGTCAGCTTGCGGACCGGGCTTCCATTTGAAAGCGGGGCGGCGGCGATGGCATCGACCAAGGCGAACATCCGGTCACGCGGCAGCATGACGCCGCGGATGTTGGGCGAGTCATTGAAGACGGCGTAGCAGCCCTTGCAACGGAAGTTGCAGTTCTTATTCAGGTGGTAGTTGACTGCGACCGGGAGGATGCCGTGGTTCGTTTGCATGGCGGCAGTTTATGCCACCGTGGCCGCAGTTTGCCCATCGAAGGGACATCCTGGGAGGTCTCAGGAACACTCGGCGTTAAAGCCGACATGCCCACGTCCTGGCACCAAATAGGGAATCGTATGGGCGAGACCTTTGATTTTCAATTTAGTCCTCAAGCTGGAAAGTCCTTGGGTAAGCGTTGATGTTAGAAGCGGGCTCTCGAATCCGCTCACGGCCTTGTGTTTGGGTAAGGCTACTTTCAATGCGGTGAAAAAATTTTCGAATGGTTCAAAGGCTACAGCATGGCTCTGGAAGAGCGGCTTATCTACTTCGGCACGCTTGTAGAGAAACATCACGACAAGCAGTTCGCGACCCGTAAGCCTGATCGAGACACCGTTGACGGTGAGAATGGATTTCTTACTGTCCAAGAAGATGACGGGTTTCTGATCAGTAGAGCGTTTAAGTTCGGTCGAATAGCGATGCACCAACCCTTGAAATCCTAGCTTGCCCTCACCTAAATCATGGAAGCCATTGCGAAGCGGAACGAAGGGAAGATCGGCCAGTTCGATGAGTGCTTTCGACGCGTCCACGGTGACCGTTTTACCGGGAGGGCCGGCCTCCAGTTTTTTGAGCGGCTGGGCCGGATAGAAGAAGGTGCGACACATTTCGTAGGGTTCGTTGACGAGGACATGGGTCACGCGGTCCGTTTCCTTGGCGACGAGGGTCATGGCTCCGTAAAGCAAAGCTCCCATGGTTTTTCGACCGCCCGCGATGGAGGCGATGACATGGCAGTCTTCCGCGATGGCATGGGGAGATAATGTGTTGAGAATGAAATCGGCGGCCTCGGCATTTTCCTCGCGGCTTCGGATATCGGCGGCTTTCACGCGAACTCCGGCATTTCCCGGCAGGTCAATGACGCGGATGGACATCTGGAGTTTGCGGTTGTCAGGCGAGATCTTGCATTCTTTGAAGACGCTCGTGCGGAGGGTATCCCACACGCTGGCTCCCTTCCAGCCATTGGCCGGGTCAAGAAGCAGGCGCTGGATATCGGTTTCTCCCTTGAGGGTGGTGATGACGATCACTTCGTCGGGAATGACGGGAGGCTCCTCCGTGGCTAGTGCCCAGACAGTCTCGGTAATGATCGCCGGGGACATGCCGGAGACGGTGATGAGGATGGTTTTCATGAGGGCGGTGATTGATTAGTGCGGCCAGATAAATGGTGGAGACGCCAAGACTCATCGGGAAAAGATGCCGGGTTGATGGACGTTCGCTCCCGTGATTAGTCGGACGCCGAGTCGTTTGGCTTGCAGTTCGAGGTTGGCGGCGACTTTGCCCTGTGGCGGGATCAGCACAGCGAGGAAGCGGCGATTGAACGAACCGCCGATGGTGGCGGCGCGAGCGCGGACTTCCTCGAGGAGCGGAAGCAGACGCGCTTTGGCACCGCCGCGTTTGCAGTTGATGTAAAGGAGTTCGACGACGTCGACACCGAGGATGTCCTCCTCGGTGTCCGGGCCAGAGCGCTCTCCCACGAAGGCGGACCAGCGGAGGTCGCGGAAGTGTCCGCTGGTTTGGGCGGCATCACAAACAATCACCTCCCACCATCCACCGCTCAGAAAGGCGCTTGCATGCTGCAGCGGGGCGACCGCGCGGAAATAGCGGTTGGCGTAGTCTGGAACATTGTGGTTGGCCAAATAATCCATTTCCTGCCGGGTGGCGTCGGGGAGGAGCACGGTTGACTCTGCGGGGCCGGGTCGCACCAAGCCGGTTTCGACCGCCAATCTGGCGATATGGACGGGCAGTTGGATGGGTCGATGAAAGATGGGCAGCCAGTCCGCAGGTGTGCGGGGTTCAAAGCCTTTAGGGAAAATGCCGGATGGTCCGTGGATCGCGGCGTGGGTGGCCTCCTCATCGGCAATGGTTTCGAAGAGTGCTTTGGCGAGCGGCAGCATGGGCAGCCACGGTTTTCCGGCGGTGATCCTCGGAACTCCATTGGCGATGCCGAGCACGTCCACGCGGAGTTGGTTGCGGATCGGGGTGAAACTCCAGTCGCCACCGAGGAGACGAGACATTTCAGGACTTGTGGCACCGTCAACGAAGCAGGCGTCCTGGGTATCCACGTAAAGGGATGGGGCTTTCCGGGCTTGTGCCGCAGCGAAGGCTCCGATGCTCATGAGCTTGGTGCCGCCGGTGAAGTTGACGACGCAAGTCACGTCGTTGCCGATTTTGCTTAAGATCGAATCGACGATGTTGAAGCTTTCGGAAATACCCGGCATGGCGGAGAGTTGAATCGTTTCAATCTCGGGATGGATTCCCGCAGCTTGGGCGGCGGCTTGCAGCCCGGCGGACCGTGCCGCCGTTTTGGGAGTGACGAGGTGAACGATCCGGTTTGGTTTGAGTCGCAAGACGGGGAGCAGATTTTGGATCGTTTGCTCGCTGATGAGTTGGATGAGGGTCGTGGAAGACATGGATTGAAGAGTTACGATATGTTATCCGGCTAAGCACCCACACAGACCTCCGGGGATGTCAGAATCCGCCGTTCACGAAGTCGATCGGATGAGGGTTGGTGGGCTGAGAATGACTTGAAGGTTTAGAGAGGAATTCCGGCGGGGAGGACGAGTGTGGAGTAGGACATGGTTAGGGGAAATAAGCATTCGAGTCGGTAGTGCCATCAACGGCGGTCACAGACCGCCGCAACAGCTGTTCAAGGGCGGTCCACGCCGCCGTCGAGTTCGGCGGGCCAGGGGGAGAGGTCGTCGGGGGTGTTGAAATTGGCGTGATACCATTCGAGTTC
>JAYWDF010000038.1:0-2710 GCA_043779985.1 Akkermansiaceae bacterium
CGGTGACAAACCCGTCTGCCATGGCCGCCCTCAACCAAATCACGGGCTTTTTTATGTCTCTAACGAATTTTCAGCAAACATCATGCCGAACAGTTCTGAGTTCAGGAGTTATTTTGAACAGTTTTTGAGGGTTGGTGTCAATCTCGGAGGCTGGAAGGGATCCGGAGCTCTTGAGATGTGAACCGGCGAGAACTGACCTCATTCAGTTAGATGTGTAACCCATGTCCCCGGTCAACTTGTAACCCATGTCCTCGGTTCATACCACCGGTCGACGGGACCGGTCGACGAATCGTTCCTAATCGTTTCGCAGAGCCTTTCAGAGAGGCCCTCTTCTGATTTGCCAATTTTCCAACAATTTTTGGAATTCGCCATTTTCGGGCTCTTCACCTCGCAGACTCCTCAGAATGTCCCCCGCTTTGAATAGGTTTTCCCTGTTACCTCCGACATTTGCTTCTTCTTCTATGCATGCGGCCAAATCCCGTCTATATATCCGGTTTTCGGGTGTGGGGGTTTGCGTAACGCTTTCGAGTTCCGTTCGTGCGGAATGAATTTGCTCAAGGGCCAGTTTGCGATCACCGACTGCAAAGGCAAGAGTGGCTTGCCGCTTGCAAGCCAAAGCGTGCAGCCAGATTGAGCGATTAAGAAGCAAGCCACCTTCATGAGCTCTTTCTAATTCATGGCGAATCTCGTCACGCAGATTCTCACACGCCCCAAAGGCCTCCTGAGCTTTCGCCAAATGCTCCGATTGCAGAGCTTTGTTTTCGTTTGCTGACGCGAGATATGCATCTCCCAGCCGTTCATATACGGTAGCACATGCTTGTTTCCATTCCCACATTCGCTCCTTGGGGCTAGCCGATGACAAACCTGCGTCGATCAGACGTTTTCTCAGGTCCAAAGCCTGCAGGTTCGATTGAATCCACTTTTCGATCCGGTTCCATCCTTTGACCTCCGGAAAGTCATCCCGTTCAAGCAGCCGGGCATAACGCTCGCAGGGTTCCGTGGCACCTTCCAGCGCCACGGGGGATTCCGGCGACCTTCCCAGAATCACCAATCGGATCGCCAAAGCATCCTGATAAAGTTTTTCAGCACTCTTTAAATCATTGAGAGTCCGTCTGACGTCCCCGTCGATCACAGCGAACTTGGCTCGGACCTCCAAGGCATTTTGGTCTTTAGGATCCGGCGGCAAATGCTTGAAATGTTCTTCCGCCGTGTCAAACGCACGTTTGATCACGTTTGGATCTTTCAGATCGGAAAGACTGCCACGAACCGTGGATAGGATTTCCAAGAACACAAGATTTGCCTGCTCCGACCTTTCCTTCCCTGCAACCGCCTCGGCACGAAGTCCGTTGATATACAATAAGGCAGCAATCACGGGTGTAAGCCAAAGCATGAGCTTGATCGGTTCCATGTGCGCGAAAATCCAATCCCGGGCTCCTTGAATGGGCCTCGGCGATCTGGGCACCGGCGTCGCGACGTCCACTTCACCCGCGAGTAACGGGAGCCAATATTTTCGCATGAATGAGTTATCTTCCGGGTAGTCCGGAGGATCTGCCTGAAAGTAACCACTATGACCCACCGGGTAGAACCGATTGCAGTTTCTGGAATGGGTGGCTCCCGCAAATCCGAATCTCCCCGCCGAGCCGGAAAGTGGGACAAACAGCTGATTTATCACCAGCACATTATCCTTGATTCCGCACTCGTTGACCAGCCGTCTGATTTGCCTCCCGATCAAATCATCCCACGGGAAAGTTTCCTTGAGAACGCTTCCCGCCAGGATCACCGTATGGATTTTCAACTGTGGAGTTTTCTTGATCAAATGACGCAATCCATAGGCAGTCATATGGGTTCCGAAACTGTGGGCCACAATGTCGATCCGGTCCCACGAATCCCGTTCCAACAACTTTTCCAACTCTTTCACAAACCACTTCACTTTGATGAACCGCAGCGGAGGCACGGCGTAGGTAATGAAGGAAAAGAAACCAAACTTCACGTTCCTGAATTGCGCATTATCGATTCCGCTGCCAGGTGATCTGGCAATAGCTTCCAATTCCTCCTGCCATCCGCCCAACGTCCGAATGCCATGAACCGTGACGATCAATCGGTTTCTCCAAGGAGAAGGCGGGGCACTACTGGGAACAGTAACTTCCGTTGAAAGAGATTCGGGAGACATTTTTTAAGGGGGCCAGTAGTTAAGTTCTGGTGAAATCACGAGGTAGGAACGGCTTTCTGTTCGATATATTCGTCCAGAGTTAGGCCCGTTTCTGAAAAGAGATAATCTGGGGTGCAATGTCCGTAATCCGCGTTCAGCTCATCACGTAGCTCCTCTGATACTTCGAACTCGCTTCCGGATTGGGTTATGTAAAAGAAAGCGCGAGGGTCGCGATCATCTCGGCTGTATAGCCCATCATCCAGTATTTGCGATAGTGTTTTCATTGTTCAGCGCGGGTATCGGATCAGCGGGGTTGATCGTTGAGCATGGAGCTTGGGCAAGGAGCGATGTCGCGGTAGCTGACTTGGGGGCTTCGCTGTTGGGTGGGAGCGACTTCCAGGAGTCGCAGGCCGATTGTGAGTTCACAGTCCAGGGCAGTGGCGATCTTGACCATGGAATCCAAGGTGAAATTGGTTTCGCCACGGAGGATCTTGGTGACGTAAGCGGGTGAAGATCCGATTTTTTCAGCCAATGCAGTGCGGGTGAGACCGCTGGTTTTCA
>JAYWDF010000039.1:0-2707 GCA_043779985.1 Akkermansiaceae bacterium
GCGGCGCGGGTGGCGGTGCCGCCGGTTTGCACGACTTTTTCGAGTGCTAGACGCATTTTTTCGGCGGTCTTTGGCTTGATCACGTCATTGACGACTTCCGGCTGATAGTCCTCCACCACGGTGCCGTCATTGGCGATGAGGGACTTTACGATGTGGGGCTTGCGCAGTTTGCCATCGCTGGCGATGGCGGAATAGGCGCACGCAAGTTGCAAGGGCGTCACGTTCGAAGCATAGCCGAAGCAGGCGCGCGAGAAATCGACTTCATTGCCGGTGTTGCGGGCGATCCCCGAGCTTTCACCGCTGAGGAGGATGCCGGTCTTCCGGCCGAAGCCGTAGCGATGCAGATAGTCGTAAAAGCGCTTGGCCCCAAGCTGCCGGCCGATGCTGTAGGTGCCGCAGTTGTTCGAGTGTTGCAGCACGCCTTCAAAGCTCAAGGTCCCGGCAGGGTGATCGTCTTTCACGACCACCTGGCCGGAGCTGTAATACCCGTTAGAGCAGTAAATCGAGGTTTGGGGAGTGACCAGGCCTTCATTCAATGCTCCGGAAGTGGCCACGATCTTGATCGTCGATCCCGGTTCGTAAATCGCCTGAATGGCGTAGTTATACCCGTTCTGGGCAATGTCCTCCTTGTGATTGAGGTCAAAGTGCGGGCGGCTCGCCATCGCGAGGACTTCACCGGTTTTCGGGTCCATCAGCACGACGGCACCGCGGACGGATTCAAACTCGGCAAGGTCTGCATCCAGCTCTTCCTCGACGATCGCTTGAATCCCCATGTCGATGGTGAGCTTCACGTTCAATCCGGCGCGTGGTGGTTTCAGGCTGCCGGAATTGCCAGGGACCAGCAGTCCTCGCGCATCGCGGAAATGCTCACGCGAGCCGTCCCGGCCAGCGAGGAATGCCTCCATTGACGACTCGATGCCGAAGCGCCCGAGAATCCGCGCGTGGGTCTTGCCCTCGTCGTCGGTTTCCTCAACCTCGCCGGTGAAACCAAGCAAATGCGTCGCCAGATTCGGTGCGGTGTACCAGCGCTTGATCGAGTTTTCAAATTCGAAGCCTTGAATCCAATGGCTGTCGACTTCCTCGCGCAGGTGATCCGCGACGTCCTCAGGAAGGTCTTTGGCAATCGGCAGCCACTTGCCCTTGCTGTTCTCGATTTTATCGCGGAGCTCCTCTTTGCGCATCCCGAGGGGGCGCGCGAGCACGCCGACGGCGTAGGCGAGGTGCTTTTTGACGATGACGTCCGCCGTTTCGCGGGCGAGGATCTCACCGCGCAGTCCGCTGATCCTGCGGTGTTGCTTAACCGGGTCGAGTTCATTCCAGCCGGGTTCTTCACTGGCTTCTTGGTAAGCGAGGCCGTAACTCGCCAGCTTCGGGTCCATCAAATGGTTCTTGTCCAGAAACACCGTGGAAACCGGGATACTCTTGGCCAGCGGCTCTTCGCGACGGTCGACGATCATGCCACGGATGGCGGGTAATTTCTCCGTGCGGTGATATGCCTTGCGCGAGCTTTCCGCGTAGCGCTGGCGATCCACCAGCTGGATCTGGACCAATCTCCCCGAAAGCACACTGAGCCCGGCCACAAGGACCGAGCACAGAATGATGCAGCGAGTTTGGAAGGATGAATTCACGGACTAAGGGGCTGCGGACGCAACGCTGTGACGGCTGGACGTTGCGACGTCAATCTCTTCAACGACGCCCATCGGAATCGGACGCAGCAACGAGCCATTGGCTTCGATCTGTTTCCGGATCACAAAGCGGTTGAGAAGCTGCTCCATCCGCATCTCGGTGGTGCGGATATCAAGTCGATCCTGTTCAACGCGGCGGTCGATCGCATCGATTTCCCGAGCGATCTGGACCTGCTGGTTCTTATAATACGCGTGCAACACCCCACCGGCCGCGGCAATGGCGGCGGCAAGGAAGAGGGAGAAAAATACCGACACTGGAGTGCGAGTTTCGTTACGGCGGCGATTCATGGCTTAAGGTCTAAAAGCTGAGCAACCCGCAGTTTTGCACTGCGGGCTCGCGGGTTCAGGGAGATTTCCTCGGCGCTGGGAGCGATGGCCTTGCGGGCCAGGAGCCGGAATTGGTAGTCCGGGTTCGGCCGGGGTTCCGGCCAGCCGGGCTCATCGAGAAATGGACTGGAGCGGTGTTTTAGGAACCGCTTCACCAGCCGGTCTTCGAGGCTGTGGAACGTGATGATCAGCAGACGCCCCCCCGGTTTGAGCGAGGTGGGGACGGCGGCGAGCGCCGTCGCGAGAGATTCGAGCTCCTCATTCACCGCCATCCGGATGGCTTGAAATGTCTTGGTTGCAGGGTGGGTCCGACCGTGACGGCCGATGGCTTTTTCAATGCAGTTGGCGAGATCCAACGTGGTGACGAACGGCTGGGTGGCGCGCTGCCGGATGATGGCCCCGGCGATCCGGCGGGCGCTGGATTCTTCCCCGTATTCAAACAAAATCCGAACGATGTCCGCTTCCGGCCAGCGGTTCACGATGTCGGCCGCGGTGCGGGGGCTGGATGGCCCCATCCGCATGTCGAGCGGTCCCTCACGCATGAACGAAAAACCGCGGACGGCGGAGTCGAGCTGGCGGGAAGAGACCCCGAGATCCATCAGCAGGCCATCGGCCCGTTCCCCCATCTGGATCTCGGGGATTTCCGGGAGCCGTGAGAAGTTACCCTCCCACGTGGAAAATCGTTCGCCATAGGC
>JAYWDF010000040.1:0-2704 GCA_043779985.1 Akkermansiaceae bacterium
GCCTAAGGTCGTCGAAATCGCCCGCGAACTCGCTGGTCAGACCCCTCACCAAGGCGTCAACCCGGATGAAGTCGTCGCCATCGGCGCAGCCATCCAAGGCGGCGTCCTCCGCGGTGATGTCAAAGACGTGCTGCTCCTCGACGTCAGCCCGCTCACCCTCTCCATCGAAACCATGGGCGGAATCGCCACTGCGATGATCGAGCGGAACACCACCATCCCGGCCAAGAAGTCGCAAATCTTCTCCACCGCTGCCGATAGCCAGCCCGCCGTCGACATCCAGATCTGCCAAGGCGAGCGGTAAATGTTCGCCGACAACAAGTTGCTAGGAAACTTCAAGCTCGACGGCATCGCCCCCGCCCGCCGCGGCGAGCCGCAAATCGAAGTCACCTTCGACATCGACGCCAACGGCATCCTCCACGTCTCCGCCAAGGACAAACAATCCGGCAAGGAACAGAAAATCTCCATCCAAGGCTCCTCCGGACTTTCCAAGGACGAGATCGAAAAGGCCAAGCGCGACGCCGAGTCCCACGCTGACGAAGACAAGAAGCGCGTGGAAAAAGTCGATGCCAAGAATAAGGCCGACAACCTCGTCTTCAACGTCGAAAAGCAACTCGCCGAACTCGGAGACAAAGCCCCGGCCGAACTCAAGGAAATGCTCGAAGGCAAGATCCAAGCCGTGAAGGACGCCCTCAGCAGCGACGACGTGGACACCATCAGTAAGGCCGTCAGCGACCTCGAAGGTTCCCTCCAAGCCCTCGCCGAAGCCGCCTCACAAGCCGGTGCCGGCGGAGCCGAACAGCCCGACGTCGAGCCAGGCGATTCCGCCTCCAACGAGCCGAAGCAAGCCAAAGGCAAAGTCGTCGACGCCGAAGTGGTTGACTAAACTCTACGCATCCGATGCAGGAGAAAGCGCCAGACATCCGGATTGCTGATATTCCCGACAAATTTCTCCACGAAATTCAACGGGCTCTGTCACCATATTCTGTGGCCATCGCGAGGGTGAAGGGCGATGATGCATCGACCTTTCAGCCGTTGGGTACAGGTGTTTTCGTGAAGCGAGACGGATGGTTTGGCGTATTAACGGCTTATCACTGTCTACATAACTGCACTCCTCACGTAACACTGGGGCATGATGCCGGGGATACCCTTTTGTTCATAATGAACAATGGGCGGCAGATGGTTTTGAAGCCCTTCGAAGTTGCTGAGGAGCCTCTGGCCATTCCTCTATTAGATGTATCGGGTCCCGACCTGACATTTATAAGGATTATGTCCGAAGATCGAATCAGCAGCATCAAGGCAATCGGTTCTTTTTGGAATCTCTCTCAAGAAATGAATCCGATACTTGAAAAGTATTCAGAACCGAAGACGCCATTGGCTTCCATTGGGTTCCCTGGAATGGATTATGTGACTGAGATTGATGGCTTTGATATCCACCACAAGGTCTGCAATATGACTTACCTGAATGCAATTGGGGAGGGTGACATCACCACACTTGCTGATTGGGATTATATTGATCTCACCTGCACCTACACAAAAACAAACAATCTTCCTGTCACTTTTGCTGGCGTGAGTGGGGGACCGGTATGGGCCTATGAGCTGAATATCAGTAAATCTACTGGTGAATACTCGCTCGGGAAATTTGCTCTGGTGGGAATTAAGTTTTACCAATCGGCGCTAATAGACAATCAGCGAAAATTAAAAGCTCACTTTATTCGCTCCATATACGATACTGCTTGGAAGAATGCGCCTCTTCTTCTGGGTGCATAGAAAATGCAGAACAGTATTCTGGCGGCAAAAATCACGCCAACAAAATAGATAGCAAACAATGCTCACCACCAAACACCAACGCCTCGCCGCGCTGCGCCCGCTCTCTCCGGAGTCGGTTGCCAGCCTTGCGGCGGCGTGGGATGTGCGGATGGTGTATGAGTCCAACTCCATCGAGGGCAACTCCCTCACGCTCCGCGAAACCGAACTCGTCCTTTCCAAAGGCGTCACGGTTTCCGGCAAGCCGCTCAAGGACCACCTAGAAGCGGTCAACCTCGCCATCGCCTGGGACCGCGTCAAAGCCCTCGCCCAACCCGCCTGCTCGCTCGCCGAGCGCGATCTTCTCGATCTCCATCAGATCGTCCTCACCCGCGTCGAAGACAACCACGCCGGATCCTACCGCACCGGAGCCGTCCGCATTTCCGGCTCCAACCACATCCCGCCGAACCCGATCAAAGTCCCGGGTCTCATGACCGGACTTTTCACCGGCCTCTCCGCCATCGCCGATCCCGTCGAACGCGCGGCGAGACTCCATCACGGCATCGCCTCCGTCCATCCGTTCACCGATGGCAACGGCCGCACCGCGCGCCTCGCGATGAATTTCGTCCTGCTCGCCGCCGGATACCCGCCGATTTCGATTCCCACCGAGCTCCGCCAAGCCTACTACAACGCCCTCGAAGCCGCCGACTCCGGCAATTTCCCAACTTGGCAAAATTTCCTTTCCACACAACTCGACCACGAACTCGACACTTGGCTCGACGCTCTGGAATCCGCTCTTCCTGAAAACTGAACACTGAAAACTTTCCACTCCCAACCGGGCGTGGCTTCTCACAGAACAACAAACCAAACACATACAACAACATGGCTAACATCAAACCACTCGGACAACGCGTCCTCGTCAAACGTCTTGAAGCCGATGCAATCAGCGCCGGCGGCATCG
>JAYWDF010000041.1:0-2699 GCA_043779985.1 Akkermansiaceae bacterium
GCAGGTCCGCTGAATTGATTCAAGAGGATTGTTGCGGCTGGGTTGTCATAAAGGATCCGCCAAGAAACTCGGCCCTTTTTCCGCGAAGCGCACCGGATCTGATTTTTCCGGGTGGAGCGTGATCCTCGACAAATCGCGTGCGTTTTGAGATGAATCCCTCAACACCATGAAAGCCGAGCCTTCCATCGAATTCCCGCCTGCGCCTGCGTCGTTGTTTGATCGCTTCCAAGTCGCATTCAACCAGATCGACGCTGCGATGAGGAAGGCGACCGGGAGGAATCGCGACGATGGTTTCGCGACGGTGCTGCGGGATTTTGAGAAAAAAGGCAGCCTGGGTTCCGACGGTGACTTCCTGCGTTCTGTTGCGGAGCTTCGGAATATACTCATCCACAACAAAACCCTGCTTCATTGTGAGATGGCGGTGCCGGCTGAGCCAGTGGTCCAGCGACTTGAGCGTTTGAATGAGATGATCCAACGTCCACCGAGGATCTACCCGATGTTCCAGAAGAATGTGGAATGTATCGACCCCGAGGATTCGCTGGCGCACGTCATGCGACTGGTGGTAGAAATGAAGTTTTCACAGTTCCCAGTGATTGAAGGCGGTTGTTTCGTAGGCTTGCTCACGGAAAACGGCATCACCCGCTGGCTGGCGCAGAAAATTGTTGATACATTATCGCTGGTGGATTTCGAGGATGCCAAGGTTCGCGATCTGGTGAGTTTGGAGGAGCATCGGACTAACACGCTGTTTGTATCCAAGGATACGACATTGGCAGAAGCACGAGAGAAGTTCCGCGACAACAGATTCTTGGAGGCGGTATTAATCACTCAGAGTGGGCGAAATAGTGAAAAACTTCTCGGGCTGATGACCCGTTGGGATCTGGGTAATAGTGAGATATAACTAATTTAAGACTTAACGAACGTGAGCAAAACTGAAAGGGAAGAGTTCGAAAATAAGTGGTCTGAGGAAGACCAACGCAGGACAGCGATCATGCAAAAAATGAAGTGGAGCGAATCCCGCATGCGCAAATATGAGAAATACTGTAGCGAACACAAAAAAGGAGTATCTGACGCTTTGTTTGAGTGGAGTGGGTTGCCTCTAGCCATATTAAGTTGCTTCGCGATTTGGTATGGGTTCAAAGAATTTTTTGACATGTATTATGGTAGGTTTTGGATATTTCTTTGCATTGGTTTGTTTTACATCGCGTCGGGAATTGTAATTTGGGTGCCTATCCTTCTCACATGGATTCGTAAATTCTACTACACGCGCGTTCTCGATCTTCCCATTTTCATCCCCAGTGAATGGCCTGAAATTCAAGACATAGAAATAGCAAAAGCAAGAGGGGCCGTTGAAAAAGCCTCGTGGAACATATACATGGCGGAATCAAGTGTTAGAGGATATATCGCACCACACTGGATCAAAAAGGCCAAGGAAAAAGCGGCTACTGCCAAGACAGAGGAAAAACAGGCGATGGAAATTCTATCACGTGTTGAAGAGCAATCCGTAGCTTGGCACATCGAGTTGACGGAACGGTATGCGAAGCAAAGTCCACGCGCGGTGGAGCGGGCTGCCAAATTGCAGACTGATTACTTTGAGCAAAGTGCGCAATGGCAAACGAAGCAGGAAGAATTTCGGGCGGATACCGCGAAAAGAGATGCTGACTGGAAGGCTGGACAGAAGCAGCGAGAGGAAGAAACCCAAGCGTATCGGGAGAAACTGTTCTCGGACTGGCAAGCTGAACAAAAGCTGAACATGGAGGCTCCTGTGCCAGTTTCAAAGCCAAAGTTGCCCGTTTATGATCTTCTCACCCTTCGTCCGACTCAAAGCGCGCCGCCTGTTGAATTGGTCCCGGTTGCAATTGTCCCTATTGTGGCCAGCCCGCCATTGGTAACAACGGTTGAGTCAAGCAAAGGGGCATTAGGCAGAATCCTCGAAAGAGGGCCTATCGTCCACCGCAAGGAACCGGACGAGTTCACTCCCCCAGTCGAATTTTCGGGTATTCAAGACTTGGTTGAACCCGAACCAGAACCAACTCATGCCATAGGCGATGAGAGGTTTGCTCCTCCGCCGGGCTTCCGTATTCGAGTCCCTGTTGAGTCGGTGCCCGTTCGGGAACCGGATCCCGAATTGGGCACAGTGCTTGAACCGGGACTGATTGAACCTGACTCTGCGTTTGTGCCAGAACCCGCGCCGGAGTCGGAGCTGGCTCTGGAACCTGTGTCGGTGGTTGAGCCAGAACCTGAATTAACCCCGGAACTTGTGTTTGAGGCGACGGCGGAACCGGTGCCCGTGCCACCGCACACCCAGACATTGCATCCAAAAGAGCCGGAACCAGACGAATGGGAAACCGCCAACCTCACACGCACGCGCACACCACGAGCAAAGGCAGATCCCGAATTTGATCCAGAGCCGGCGATTGAGGGTCGCCGCAAACTGAGAACCAATTACGCAGTCGTTCGGAATCCCAAACTCCGTATCATGGCCATCCAAATCCATGGGCGGAGTTGCTGTGTTTGCAGCTTCAATTTTGACGCTTTTTTCGGTAAGGAATTGGCGCAGGGTTACATCGAGGTGCATCACTTGAACAACGTCGCGTCGGGTGAACGCACGACAGATCCGGCAACGGACCTTGCTCCTCTCTGTGCAAATTGCCATGCAATGGCCGACCGATTGACGCTGAATCTTGAATCACCACCAAGAA
>JAYWDF010000042.1:0-7867 GCA_043779985.1 Akkermansiaceae bacterium
GTTGAGTCGATCCAGCACATGATGGATCGACCGAAAATCATCCGCTCTGTCTGCAGGACGCACTCCAAATAGCGGAACTAACTTTTGGCAAGGGGTCTAGCTGCCGGTTCCCGTCCGGGAAACTTGGTCCGGATTCAGGAACGGCGTGGAGTAAGAGTTTCCGATGGCTTTGGCGACGAGTGGCCACCCGTATTTATGACCGGTGAGCGCCGCCGCGAGGTTTTGGATTTTTGGATAGGGATCCGGACCGATGGCAGGCGCCGCACCCTCGTAGAAGTGGCCGCAGAAGCCGGATGCGATGGCGTTCTCGAAGGCTCCCAGCGACAAGGGCGGTGCCACGGGAATCCTGCGTTTGATCACGTTGAAACTGCCACCGAGGTTGGGCTGCCGTCCGCCGCCCTGGTAGATATTGCGGCCGCCATCTCCGGCGGCGAGCGTCCGGAACTTATAGTCCATCGTTTCCGCCGTGATGAGCATCTGGGTGGTGTGGCGGACCATCGCCATGCTGCTTGGCGACGCGTTGTGCCCTGCCAAGGCAGGCTCGGTGAGCAGAAACGGGCGGGAGGCGAAGGCATCCGGCGGGGTGCTTCCGGAAGGCTGTTCCACGTTCTGAACGAAGCTATACATAAAAATCGGCTTGGGTTTGTCCTTCGTAGGATCCTTGATGATGAAGTCACTGACCGACAGGGTCTGAGGTGGCTTGATCGACGGTGGCAACAGTTGGTTCATCAGGCCGCTGTTGATGTCTCCGCCAGTAACCAAGCTCCCGGCGTCAATTTGCCAGCCAATGGGCTTGGGCGCGTTCTCGCGCCTCCCCAGCCAGACCGCGTAGTAGGAGTGGGTACTTGGCTCCACGGGCGTCGCCACTTTCTGGATATCGAAATCCACTTGGTCCGCAGCCTTGAGACCAGCGGCATTCATATTCCATCCGGTCATCGCGACGCCACCACTGGGCTTGAAGCCGCGCTGGAGGTCAAGCACGTAGCCGGTGGCGGTGCTGGACCCGAAGACACCGGCCTCGCCTGGCTCCAGTTTGATTCCGCTGGCCAGTGCAGAGTTGGCACTCCCGCCTCCGACGTAGCCTCTGAAGAGGTCAAGTCCTCCTCCTTGTTCACTCAGGTTTGTCATGGCTCCGCCTGCAGCTTTCTTGATGTTCCACTTGATCCGATAGGGGACTTCGGAAAGTTGCACGACCAAAGGCAGGCCTTTGGGATATTCGATCGCCACGTCATTGGGATTGGAGAGAGTCACCATGCCGTCGAGCATCATCTGCATCTTGTAATTGGGGGTGCCGCCGCTGGCTCCGTCGGGCACGGCCTTGAGGGAAAAAATGAACTGCACGGCTTCCACCGTAGGACGCCGATACATGTAAAAGGGGTCGTTGACCACCGTTTCACGCGTTGCCTTTCCGACCAGACTCGGGGCGTTGCCACTCCACGTCAGTTCCCGGTGGAGGTTGTGGAAGAGATGCAACTCCTCGAGGTTGATACCCCATTCGTCTTTGGTGGTGGCACTGTCATTCCAGCCCTTGACGAAGCTCTGGTTGGCAACCTTGGTACCATCCTCGGTGATGTCGAAACGGTTCATGCGGCCGTCGGCGAGATAGAGCGGCTTGTCGGTTAGCTCGGTGATAGGCCGGGCGAGCAGGTTGCTGAGATCGCGCTTGAGGCGGCCGGCGCGGACGTCCGCCAGCACTCCGGCGGAGGAGACGGTGAGGTCGTGGTTCAGGTTGCCAATGCCAGCAGGCCCCACGAGTCCGGCTGCGAGATTGACTTGGGCGGTGGAGATCGTGGCGGCCCGCTTGCCGTTCTCCCACACAAGCTGGGCGAGCTTAGGAAAGGCACGGTAACCGATGTTAGGTGGTGACTGCGCCGCAAACAAAGGGCCCGATATTCCGCTTGAAGCAGTGGCGACGGCATCCGGTCCGGCGGTGATCTTGGCTTTGACTGCCTCATCGGCGGTCCACCAGGCGACCCGGCCGCGTTGAGTGCCGCCGCTCACGGCATGCATCGGCACGCGGATCTCGTCGCCGGTCGAGGCACCGGCGCTCAGGCTGTTTGGGCCGACTAGCAGCGCCATGTCAGCGGTACCCGCCGGGCCGCCGGAAGCTTGGTTGGCTCCGGATGCGAGCCAGCCGCGGAATTTCGGGGCGCGCGATTGCGGGGTCTCCGCAGCTCCCGGAGGGCTGACCCAAGCATCGTAAACGGCGGTCCAGTGCGGCTGGCCTCCCGGGGCGGTATTTCCTGCGTCGTGAGGGGCGGAAATCCGCGAATCCGGGCCCATCTCCTTTTGCAACTCGCCGATGGCGATCATCAGAGCTACGCGTGCATTGGCGCGTGCGGCTGCGGTGGATTCTCCTTGTGAGGAAGAGCGCAAGGTCACGCTCGCCAGCGTGAGCAATCCGACCGCGATGACGGTCAGCAGAATCATTAACGAGAGGGTGACGACGAGTGCAAAGCCGCCTTGAACAGGAAATGCGCGCGTTATTCTGGAAGGAATCATGGGTTATGGATTTTAGGTTGTGAAGGATGAAGTCGGAGTTTTACGGACCTTCTGATTCAGTGAGTGCCGGGAATTGACGTGTGAGGCGAGAGCCGTTGAAAAATCCGGCGGCAGGACTGGGGCGTGGGTTGGTGGCGCGATAAATAATTGTGGTGTGATCAACATGCGTGTGGGCCCCATCCGTGGCTAGGGCTGCCTTATCTCCCATTTGGGAGATGCCTGCCCGACGAAGTGACCCAGCTCATCGCCCTATCACGGCTGCTGGCTGGTGGCTCAACTCCAGATCACCGGCGCTCACTCCACCGCCTTCATCGCCTTCATCGCCTCGCGCATCCGTTTCTCGGCATCCGCGTTCCAATAGCCGCATTCCAATTGGAAGAACACCGAGGTGTAGGGTGTCGTCAGCGGGGTCTTGATGACCAGCACCTTGAAGGTCTTCCCCGCCTCGTCGAGTTTGGCGATGATCTGCTCGTGAGGCAGCACCTGTGCGGGTTGGTTTGCCAATATCGCTTTCAGATCCTCGCGGTAAGCGCTGATGCCCGGCGCGTCCTTTTCCGCGACAAACTTCATTTCGGCGTCAAGATAGATCGTCGGCTTGACATGTTGGGTCTTGGCGAGCGCGGCGATGACTTCCTTTACCACCTCGGTCTGACCGGCTCCGGCGTAAACCGTCTCGATGCCCGGCGCGGTCTGCAATGGATAGGCCGAGTCAACGACCACGATCCAGTTGCGGTGGCCGAGCAGGGGGAGTTGATGTTGGAGCTTTTCCTGCCATGGCTCCGCGGCATGCGCGTTGGGGACCATGCAAAGCAGGAGGGTGAGAATGGTGACAAGTCGGGTGTTCATGATGTGGTTTTTAATGGGATGGGTTGGGTTCATCGATTCGTAATCAGGAAATGGTCACCACCAGTTTCCCGCCGGCGGCGATTTCGGCCGGGGTGGCGAGGGTGATGAGGATGCGCTTGCCGGTGCGTTTCAGGGTGGCAGGCAGGATGATATTTCCCAGTTTCACGTTCACGGTGTCGCCCTCATCGTGTTCGAGCGCGAGGGTGGTCAGCGGGAGCTTGCCGTGGCGGACAGCGATTTCGGCGGTGAGCTTGGCGTTGTCGATGCGTTGGGTGTAACTGCCCCAGCCTTCGGCAGCGATGAAAGGTGCCTTGAAATTTTCCGGCGTGATTTTCGGGGCGAAGCCGAGGTGTTTTTGCGGGCCGTGGCATTCGAAGCCGCAGAGGCTGATGAAAACGCCGTGGCTGGCCATCGAGCGGGCGTAGTGGTCGCCGCATTCGATCTCGTTGTAGGGATTGCGGCGCGACGCATGGTAGCGGTCGTGGATGGCGCGGGTGACGGCGAGTCCTTCCTGCACCATGCCTTCGTCGATCATGTGCCAGGCAACCTGGTATTCGAAGCCGTTCATGCACTCGTTGAAATAGCCGGCGTAGCCGTGGGCGGGGTCGCTACCGCGGGCTTCCTTCTCGCCACCTTTCGGGAAGGTGCACATGAGCAAGCCGGCCTCGCCGGGCATGGCATACCAGCGGCCCTGTTTGTATTGCTCGCGGTAGGGGCCCACATCCGGCGTGAAGTTATAGCGCCAGAGCGATTTGAGGGCGGTGACCGTCTTGTCCCGGGGCAGCACGCGGCCGAGTGAGAGCTGGTGCGCCCAGCCCTGGCCGAAGACCTGGTCGATGAGGCAGCCGATGCCCGCACCGATGGCCTCGGGGTGCTTCGGGTCGCGCTTTTGATAGAAATACTCGCCGTCGAAGAGGTTTTCGGCCAGCCATTTGCCGCCGCTTTCGACCAGTTCGTCGCATTGTTTGGCAAACGAAGCGTCGCCCATTTCACGGGCCATGACGGCACCGGCGCGGAGGGCGGCGAGATAGAGCGAACTGATCCATGAGACCGGGCCATACCAGGCGGAATCCAGGGTGTTGTGTTGTTCGCCCTCCAGCACGCCGTTGCCATCGCCGTCCTGCCTGATGAGATATTCGATCGAGCCCTTGACCCGCGGCCAGAGGCGGCGGAGGAAGGCGGCGTCGGGCGACATCGTGTGCTCGCGCAACACGCGCAGGATGGTGCCGCACTGGCCGTCGATGGCCTCGTGTTTGCGCGCCTCGGCGCGAAACCAAATGCTGCCGTCGGGTTGATAGGCGACTCCGTAATCGACGCGCTCGCGCAGGATGCGTTCGAGCTCCGGAAACACCCGACCGACCGACTGGGCGTAGTGCCAGACGTGGGTGCAGGTGCCCGGGCAGCAGCCGACACCCTCCCAGCCCCAGAAGCGACCGCCCTTGAAGCGCAGGCAGGTGGCGCTGGCGAGGATCGAGGTGTTGACGAAAGCGCGGTCGAGCAACCAGTAGGGCAGGGTCGAGTCATACCAGGTGTCGTGCCACAAACGGGTGCGGGCATGGGATTCTCCATGTTCGCCGGCGTGGTGTTCGATCACCGCGAGGCTGGTGGGAAAACGTTCGGCGTAGTAGTGGCCCTTGTCGGGCACGGATCGATCGGGCGACGCCTGGTTGGGAAAGCGCCAGGCGACGGCAAAGCTGACCGTGGCTTCCTCGCCAGGTTCGAGGGTGAGGGTTTTGCCGACGCTGCCTTTCGGTTGGGCTCGGGACGTGCCGCTGGCGCTGGTTTCGTCTGCACTTCCAGCCACGGCGATCACGCCCTGGGGATCGCCGAGGACAGCGAGGGTCATGTCTCCCATGTCCCGGCGCTGGTCGAGTGGGATCGCAGCGGCCATGGGTTGATCGGTGAAAACGATGTGGTCCACGCCGATGTGATGCCAGCCACCGGTTCCTTGATCGATGATGCGGAGGCGGGCGGTCTTTCCTTCATACCTCTCCACATCAAAAGCCTGGGGTTTCATGACGTTGGCGTCGTTTCCGGCCAATGCCGCGACCACCTCATCATTGATGATGACTTGTAAGGCGACCTTCTTAAGGTCAGAGCCACCGCCGATCAGGGCGCGGATATAACGGCGCTCAATGGTGAAGGGCTTGGAGGTCATCACGCCGGTGTGGGCGTCGGCGGCGGCGATCGCCTCGCCGCTGCGACTGTTGTGGCTGTTGACCAGACGCTTGCCCTGTGCGCCGACCTTGCCTTGGCGTGGGGGCATCTTGGCGGCAACGACCGGCTCGTTTCCGAAGGCGGTTCCCTCGACGGTCCAACCGTCGTAGTTCGCGCGCTCGAAATCCTCGAACACGAGGTCCGGGCGCGGGTTTTGCGGCGCGGTGATTTCCACCTTCTCCGCCGTGCAGTGCAGGCAGGTGGCGGACGCCTGTTTGACGATGCGGTTGACCCGTGCGATGCCCGGGCCGGTGCCGGAATGGAGCAAGACCGGGTTGGCGAGAGCGCCGGAGATCTCGATCCCGACCTTTTGCCGCGAGGTGTTGCTCACGGTGTAACGCATCACCGTGAGCGGCAGCGACGAACCGTCCACATCCAGCGGCGTGAAGGGCGAAAATGCCTCCAGCGAAACTTTCACGGGGAAGGCTTCGTCGTGATAGTCCACCAAGCCGATCGGATAGGCACCGCGGAAGCGCAGCTTTGGAAAGCCCTTGCGATCGAGCGTGCGGGTTTCGCCATTGGCGCGGATTTGAAATCCGATGTCCACTGGTGAGGCGACCGGCAGCGGTTTCGCGTAGTGTTGGGCGCCTGTTTTGATCGTTTGGTTGAAAATGTCCCAGTGCCAAAGCCGGCCGTCGCCTGATAGATAGACTTGTCCGCAGCAGATCCCGCCGACCGGCATGCCGATGTGGTTGAGGTCGCTGCCGCCGGACCACTCCGGCTCACCGCGCTCGAAGAGCGAGCGGATCCAGGCGGCGCTGAGTTTCTTGTCGGCAGGGACGAGTTTTTCGAAATCGGCTCCGGTGAACGGCCCGGCCATCGCGGGTTGGAAACGCGTGAACAGGCTGCCGGTCGCGGCGAGGGTGCCGAGGCGGAGGAGGTTGCGGCGGGTGAGGTGGGGCGGCTGGGTCATGGATGTGGTTGGATCGTTCATGGCTGCAACTGACCGGAGGTCGTGCCCGCCGGGATTTTGCGCGGCCAGCGGGCGATGAAGGGCACGTCGATGAATTTCCGGCCATCGGCGACGAGGCTGTCGATCCGAGGGGTTTTCACTTTCGTCGCCCCGTAGGACCCGAGATCGCCGTAGCCGAGGTCATCGGCGAAAATGAGAACGACGTTCGGCGGGGATTCACGGCGTGCGCGGGTAGGAAGGCGCTGAGGAAGCAGGCAGCGGAGGTGCGGTGGTGGAGCAGGTGTTTCATGAAATGGGTTTTTTGAGGAACCCCTTGGCGGTCCCGGGTTTTTCGGGCGTGGGTTTAGGGTTCGAAGCGCATACGAAACTTATCCTCGTCAGCTTGAGTTTGAAACCGTAGCCCGTGACCCAATCGCTGACGAACTAGTCCTTATCTCCCATTTGGGAGATGCCGGGATTCAGGCGCTCCATCCTCATTTCCTAAATCCGCAGCAAGCCGCGCTCAAGCGCCAGCGTCACAGCGCGCGTGCGGTCCGGCGCGTCGAGCTTGGAGAGCAAGTGCTTGAGATGGGTCTTGATCGTTCCTTCTCCCACGCCGAGTTCTTCGGCGATTTCCTTGTTGCCCTTGCCCTTGGCGACGAGGCGCAGGACGTCGAGCTCCCTCTCGCTGAGCTGGACATGTAGGTTGCGCTCCGCGAGCCGGGATTGGATTTCCGGCGGCAGGAAACGCTTGCCGGAGGCGACGGAACGGATCGCCTCTAGCAGCAAGCGATGCTCGCTGGATTTGGGAAGATAACCCCAGGCCCCGGCTTCCATCGCGCGGTGAACGTCTTCGGCGGTCTCGTTGATAGAGATCAAAATGATTCGCGCTTCGGGGTGAATGGCGATGATGCGCCGGGTGACTTCCACGCCATGGATGTCCGGCAGGATGCCGTCCATCAGGGTCACGTCAGGTCGGAAGGATTCAAACATTTCCAACGCCTCACGTCCATTGCGCGCGCCACCGACAATCTCCAAGTCGGGCTCCTGCGAAAGCGCGCTGACCAGGCCGAAGCGGATCATGAAATGATCATCCACGACGAGGATGCTGGTTTGGGTAGGTTTCATGCGATGGCAATGGGTGTAAGCGCAGGTCGCGGCAGCGTCAAGGTTACCACGCAGCCCGCATCGGGCGAGCCGGTGATGGTCAGTTGGCCGCTGATTTTTTCCGCGCGTTCCTGCATGCCAAGTACCCCGAAATGCGGCAGGTCCGTGCGCTCGAGCATGCCCGGGGCAAACCCACGCCCGTCGTCACGGATCGACAAACGCGTGACCTCGGTGGTCGATTCCAACGAAATGACGATATGCTTCGCTTGCGCGTGTTTGAGGGCGTTGGCGAGCGCTTCCTGA
>JAYWDF010000043.1:0-2693 GCA_043779985.1 Akkermansiaceae bacterium
AGCGCCGGTCCACCACCCGGCTGATGCAGTGGTAAATCGCCGGCTTCGTCCGTGAATCCTTCCACGGCACGATCCATCTCCTGCGGTTGCTCACGCTCATTAACCGAAGCGTTGCTTAGAAAAATCGGCAGCGCAAGTGCATTTTTATTAAAAGACTGTCTTTTAAATAGGATTTTACGATGGAGATCTCTTGAACCATGAAATTCTCGACCGGGGCGGGGGCAACCGCTACTCTCCACCACCTGATGCACACGCGCGACTTTGCAAATACCGGCCTACTCCTTTCGGAAATCGGCCTTGGCTGCTGGCAACTTGGAGGCTCCGACTGGGGCGCGGTCGATGAAAAGGAGTGCTTTGCGATCCTCAGTGCTGCTGTGGACGCCGGCGTGACTTTTTTCGACACCGCGGATGTCTATGGCGGAGGGCGGAGTGAGGCGCTCATCGGACGGTTCCTTAAACAAACGAGTCACGAAGCTTTCGTCGCCACCAAACTTGGCCGCACGAGCGAGCTCTATCCTGACAAATACAGCGAAGCCACCGTGCGCGCGGCCACGGAGGCCTCGCTCAAACGCCTCGGAGTGGAGACCCTCGACCTGACCCAGCTCCACTGCGTGCCCCCGGAAATTCTCCGCCAGGGCGAGATTTTCGGCTGGCTGCGGAAGCTCCAGGACGAGGGGAAAATCCGCCACTTCGGCGCGAGCGTGGAGTCGATGGACGAAGCGCTGCTCTGCTTGGAGCAACCCGGGCTCGTCTCGTTGCAGATCATTTTCAACCTGTTCCGCCAGAAACCCGCGGAGGTCCTCTTCCCGACTGCGTTCGCCAAGAACGTCGCGCTCATCGTGCGGCTGCCCTTGGCCAGCGGGGTGCTCGCCGGCAGACTCACGGCTGCGACCGTTTTCCCGGAAAACGACCACCGCAACTACAACCGCGACGGTCAGGCCTTCAACGTCGGGGAAACCTTCGCCGGACTGCCTTATGAAAAGGCAGTCGCTCTGGCGGACGCGCTCAAGCCGCTGGTTCCCGCCGGGCTGACGCTCGCTCAAATGGCGCAGCGCTGGATTCTCGATCACCCGGCCGTCACCACCGTGATCACCGGTGCCAGCCGCCCGGACCAGGTTTCGGCGAATGCCGGGGTCTCCTCGCTCGCTCCGCTGAGCCCGGAGGTGCATGCCATTTTGCAGAATTTCTATCAAAGCGAGGTCCGCGCCCACATTCGGGGCCCCTATTGATCGCGTCCGGCTGGGTGAAATCGGACGGTTTCCGGAGGCGCGATGGCTAATTGAGTATTTTAGAGAGACAAGATTGCGCCCGGCAGGCATTTAAGGGACAAGAAGTCGCCGCCCATGACCCAGCTTTTGATTGAACCAGCTCGCCGCACCGGTTGCGAGGACATCCCCGCTCTTACCGAAGTCCTGCGGACCGCAGCCCAGCGCCAGCGTTCGCCCATCGATGACGTGCTGGATGCCGGCGTGGTCGATGAAGAGCGCTACATGCGCGAACTCGCGCTGGACCTCGGAATCGAATGGCTCGACAGCATCCCAATGGCGGAAATCCCGCTACCCCTCCGCGAAGCTTGCGGACCCCGGCTCGCCTTGCGCCACCGCTTGCTTCCCGTCGCCATCACCGGCGAGGGTGAGCAAAAACGCCTCAAGCTTGCCACTTTCGACCCTTTCAACCTCGTCGCCCGCCAAGCCGCCGCCCAGGAAATCAGCCTGCCCATCGACTGGTGCATGGCCTCACGCAAGCGCCTTCACGAAGCACTCCGCCGACTCTACGGAGTCGGGGCAGACACCTTCGAGCAGATCCTCGAAGGTCGCGATTTCGACTACGACCACCTCGAAAGCGGCGAAGACGAGGCGAACGTCATCGACCAAGATGACGACGAGGAGGCATCCGTCGTCAAATTCGTCAACCAGATCATCCGCGAAGCGCTTGACCAGCGCGCGACCGACATCCACGTCGAGCCTCTTAGCACGAATCTCCGCATCCGCTACCGCATCGACGGCCGCCTGATCGAGATCGCCGTTCCGGAGAATATCAAGGCGCTGCAAAGCTCGGTCATCGCCCGTTTGAAAATCATGGCCCGCCTCGACATCGCCGAGCGCCGCGTGCCGCAGGATGGTCGGATCAACCTCCAATTCGAAGGTGCCACCATCGACGTCCGGGTCGCCACCGTCCCTACCGTGGAAGGTGAAAGCGTCTCCCTGCGTCTCCTTAACCAAGAGAAGTTCAACATCGCCAAGCTGGGCATGGAGCCGTTTGTGCTGAAGAAAATCGAGTCACTGCTCCATCTTCCTAACGGCATCATCCTGATCACCGGCCCGACCGGTTCCGGGAAGACGACCACGCTCTACTCCGCGCTGTCCGAACTGAACGACATCGACGTCAAGATCATCACCACGGAAGATCCGGTCGAGTACGAAATCGACGGCATCGTGCAGTGCCCGATCAACCACGAAATCGACCTGACATTCGCCCTGGCCCTGCGAGCGATTCTCCGCCAGGATCCGGACGTGATCCTCGTCGGTGAGATTCGCGATCTCGAGACCGCGGGCATCGCGATCCAGGCTTCGCTCACCGGGCACTTGGTGTTCAGCACGCTGCACACCAACGACGCGCCGAGTTCGATCACTCGGCTCCGCGACATGGGCGTGGAGCCCTTCTTGATCACGGCGACGGTGGAAGCGATCGAG
>JAYWDF010000044.1:0-2686 GCA_043779985.1 Akkermansiaceae bacterium
GGATGACGAACGGGAGCGGGAATGGGATCTCGCCGTGTCCGAGCTGCGGCAAATGTCCGTGGAAGCCGCCGCGCGCGGGCTGGCAATCGCGCTTGAACCGATCAACCGTTTTGAAACCGATCTCGTCAACACCACCGCTGACTCGTTGCGGATGATCCGCGACATCGACCACCCGGCGGCGAAGGTCATGATCGACAGCTTCCACATGACCTTGGAGGAGGCCGATCTCGGTGCCGCGATCCGCTCTGCGGGCAAGGATCTGATTCATGTGCAAGTGAGTGAAAACCACCGTGGGGTGACGGGCACCGGACTGACGCCGTGGAATGTATTCCGCGACGCGCTGCGGGAGATTCATTACGAGGGCTCCGTCGTCATCGAGTCGTTCACCCCGGACAACCGCGACTTGGCGGGAGCGGTCTGCATCTGGAAGCGATTCACGCCGACTCAGGACGAGTTCGCCGCGCGTGGTCTGGCATTTCTCCAACAGCTTTTTTCCCAGCCTTAATTCAAACCCCAACTCATACCAGTCATGTCAGGAACCAACATTGCCATCGTCGGCCTCGGCTTCGGAGCCGAATTCATCCCAATCTATCAGCGCCATCCGGATGCGAACCTGGTGGCCATTTGCCAGCGGACCCAATCGAAGCTCGATGAAATCGGTGACAAATACGGGATCGAAAAACGCTACACCTCCTATGAGGATCTGCTCGCCGATCCGGACGTGCACGCGGTCCACATCAACTCGCCGATCCCCGACCATGGCCGCCAGGCGATCCAGGCGCTCAAGGCCGGCAAGCACGTGGCCTGTACCGTGCCGATGGCGACCACCGTCGAGGAGTGCCGCGAGATCGTGGATCTCGTAAAGCAGACCGGTTTGAAATACATGATGATGGAAACCGTGGTCTATGCCCGTGAGTTCCTTTTCATGAAGGAAATGTATGACAAGGGCGAGCTCGGCAAAGTGCAGTTCCTCAAGGCGTCGCACCAGCAGGACATGGAAGGCTGGCCGGGCTACTGGCCGGGCCTGCCGCCGATGTTCTACGCCACCCACTGCGTCGGGCCGATCCTCGGTCTCACCCGCGGCGAGGCGGAGTATGTGTCCTGTTTTGGATCCGGCACCATCGCGGAGGAAATGCATGCCTGCTACGGCTCGACCTTCGCAGTGGAGTCCTGCCACATCAAATTCAAGGACAGCGACCTTTCCGCGCAGCTTCATCGCTCGCTCTTCGACGTCGCTCGCCAATACCGCGAATCCTTCGAAGTTTACGGCACCAAGAAATCCGTCGAGTGGCCGCTCATCGAGCATGATCCGCTGGTGATCCACACGGCGAAACTCCCCGAGCCGGAAATCCCCCGGGAGGTGACCTGCCCGGACTTCGCGCACTACTTGCCGAAGGAAATCCAAGCCTTCACCACCGGCGGTGTCTACGGCGGCGACGGTAAAGAGGACCACCTCTCCTTCACTCAAGGCGGTGGCCACGGCGGCTCGCATCCGCATCTTACGCATCAGTTTGTGGAAATGCTCAAGACCGGCATCGACGCCTATCCAAATGCGGTCGAGAGCGCGAACATCACCTGCACCGGGATCCTCGCCCACGAGTCCGCGCTCAAGGGCGGCGAGATCGTCCGTCTGCCCGAGTGGACGCACCGCGCATAAGCGAAGGATCATTCTCAACGAGCAAGCCGCCTCCTGTCATGGGGGGCGGCTTTTTTCATGGCAGCGGGCGGGGTCCTGCGAATCAAGTACTACGAGTTCCGGGGTCGCTGGAAAAAATGAGTTTCGCGTAAAGCGCCTGTTGCCATTTTCGAGAAAGCTGTTATTGCTTTTTCCAATGGGTGGGAGCGTGCCGCAACTTGAATTTCGATGGACCTCGTGGTTCCGCGTATTGAGGACCCCTGAAGCGGTGCCGGCCAAGCCATTGCGGGATGATGGCGGTCTAACAGCCTGGTGCGTCGAGGCGTCCAAGTCTCTCGCCTTGCCCGAGCTCGCCCGCAAGGTCCGCGTGACGTGGAACCCGCGGATGCAGACGACGGCCGGGCGCGCGTGGTGGCCGGACCGGGCCATCGAGCTGAATCCGAAGCTCAAGGAATGCGAGCCCGAAGAGCTGTGGCGCACCTTGAAGCACGAGCTCGCGCATCTCGTCGCCTACGAACGTTGTGGTCGCCGCCGGATCGATCCCCATGGTCGCGAGTGGCAGGTTGCTTGCAACGACCTCGGCATCCCGGGGGAGCTCCCGTTCCACACGCTTCCCTTCGAGCGTCGCAAGATGAAGCGCAACCACGCCTACATTTGCTCGAATTGTTTTTCCGTCATCCGCCGGGTGACGCCGATCAAGAAGGCGGTCGCCTGTTACGACTGCTGCCGGAAGTTCAACAGCGGCGCGTATCACGACCGATTCCGCCTGCTTAAGCACACGCCTTGAGCCGCCGTGCAGACGCTCACTCGCGATCGGCCACGAACAAGGTGTGGGTGAACCGTTTCGCCTTCGGGTAGGCCTTCGCGCTGATGCATTCCACATGCTTGAAGGTGCCCTTGAGGGATTGTGCGAAGGATTTATCCGGGTGCGCCGACCAGAAAATCACGCGGCCTTCCGGCTCCAGGGCATTCTTGATCCGGTTGATTCCCTTCTGGCCGTAAAGCCGCTCGTTGCCCTTTTGCACAAACGGATCCGGGCCGTTGTCCACG
>JAYWDF010000045.1:0-2685 GCA_043779985.1 Akkermansiaceae bacterium
GGGAGCACCTCAAGTCCCTCGAGCGCGATGCGGAGGGGGTGATCGTGATGACCGTTAAATGAGGTCCGCCGGGTGGATTTTCGGTTCTGACATTTTCCGACTGGTCAACGTGTACGGATCGGCCCTTACAGATCCGGGTTGCGCGGGAACTTTGCGTAAGGCAGTCGTGCGCCCTGATATTGCTGCTGGTCGGCGCGAATGCCGGCCGGGGCGACAAAGCCGACCGTTCCAGCGGCCGCAATGATGTCATCTTGATCGATGCCGTCGCCACTGACGCCAATCGCGCCGATCATCACGCCGTTGCGATAGAGAGGAAAGCCTCCGGGAAAAATCGTGATGCCGTTGGGCAGATAAGGATTGGGAACCGTTAGTGAATTGGTCAGCACCACGCCATTTAATGGATTCCTCACCCCCACTGGCAGCAACGAATACTGTTCCTGCAAGCTGTAGAATGGACCGGATGCCGTGTTGGCAATACCCGGTGGATAGAACTGCTGCGCGAGAAAGCCCACTGTGCGCGACGAGAACGCCCGCGTGTCATTGGAAAAGAACACCGCCGTGCGCGCCTTCTGGGCCGCCACGTCCCAACTAAAGAGGGTCGCGCCCGGCGTACGAATGGTGCCGAGGATGGCGGGTGCCGTGTTCGCCAACGCAGGATAGTTCACTACGGTGATGAATGTCTGCGCAGCCTGCCCGCGTGGCAACCGTATGCCGGCGCGGGTGATTTTCGCCCGGGCTGATGCCTGGGAAAGAATCGTGCCAACCTCCCCCGCAGTCAGCCGGGGCTGGCCATTGATGGGACCACTCTCAGGATCGGCGACAATGGCTGCGCGAATCTCACAGACTTGCCCCCCGAACGCATTGGTCGGATAGACGACGACTGGTGAGTTCACGACAGCGTAAGGCAACACGTTGCTGCCGATGGAACCCAGCGCCTGCACATTCCCAAGCCGCGTTTTGCCCACCACATAGGGGACGCGGATACCGTCAATGAATACATTCGAGCCGAAAATTTTGGCACTGGGTTGAAAGCCGATCTGGCCGGCGAGCGCCACGTCTTCATCCGGGTCATAGCGCTGCTGGACCTGAATATCGGCCAACGCGGAGAACGGGCTGATCGCAGGCGCACGGGTCTGTCCCGCCACGCCCACACCACCGATCAATTTTCCGGCTGCAAAAAGAGGAACTCCGCCGGGTGATCCGGCGAGTCCGGTCAACGGAGCCGGGCCGTCAATAGGGTCGCCGTTAGTCCCACTTGTGAAGTCCGCGACGTAACCCGAGTGCGGATTCTTAAAGCGATTCACATCCGTGAACGAAAGGTTTGAGAAATTCACCCCCACCAGCGGACCGTTCGGACGATTTTGAATTCCGGGCGGGAAATGCTGCTGTACTATGAACCCGGCCGTGCGTGAAGTGAACGCATTCTGATCGCTACTCAGAAAAGCCGCTGTCCCGGCCTTGGTGATCGCGTCCTGCACTGCGTTGGCATCGGGCGCACCGTCCACGCTCCAGACCCCGAGCACGAATCCCTCGCGATCCACCACTGCGATCACGGCCTGAGGTTCAATCTGCTGCGCACGGGAAATGGCCTGCGTAAGCACGCGAGCCACCTCGACTGAGGTCATGCCGGAGGCCAGACCCACTTGGATCAGCAGCGCGAGCAACAACTGGATGAAGCTAAGATTCACGTTCCAATAGTGCAACGCAGTCCGCCAGAGGCAAGATTCATTTCACCAACTTCCCCGCCTTGCTCGGACGTTTGGCGGTTAAGCCACCGTTCAATAGGAATGAGTGCGCAATTTCGGAGCAATCCTGCCTGCGCAGCTGGCACCGTCCGGAATATTCGCGGGCACCCATCCCACCCCGAAGCTTGTTAAAGTGTCGCCCGACTCAAGCGCAGAATTCGAAGAGCACCTGGGGCAGGAACTCAAGTCCCCCCACGGAATATCCGGTTCAAAGCAGGCGGGAGGGCTCATAAAACCCAACAAAAAGGGAGCCTTTCGGCTCCCTAAGTCGTTGACTTTAAAAATGGTGGGTAGAGATGGATTCGAACCAACGTAAGCTTACGCTAGCAGATTTACAGTCTGCCCCCTTTAGCCACTCGGGCATCTACCCATTCCGCTTAACGCGGGGGCGGATGTATGAGGAACGCCGCTGGATCTGACAAGGAAAACATGCCTCTGAATCGCAAAAAATCTTTTTTCCCTCTCTTAAGCTCGTGCGAATGAGAACGGCGGGATTATTTCTCCGCCGATCTCGATGCTGCGCCAACCCATCCTGCCATGGAGAGAGTCATAAGCCGCCTCGCCCACGGGATTCTTTGAGTGATCCCGAAGAAGGCCCGGCGGATGGGGGCGATCCATTCATGGTCGGACTGAAACCAGGGAGTCAGCCAGCGGGTGGCGAGCTGGTAATAGCGAAGAGTGGCCCACCGACGGCGCTGATAAAGGGCGAGCGCTTTGGGCAGAGACTCGTTCGCCAAGCAATCGGCAAGGCACGAGGCGTCGGCGAGGGCGAGATTCACGCCTTGCCCGAGTTGGGGGCTCATGGCATGTGCCGCGTCGCCGAGGACAACGATGCCCTTGCCATACCAACGCCGCATTCTGACATCGCCATAACGGGCCGTGAGCACTTGGTCCCAAGAGGTGATTTGCGCGAGAAGGCCGGCGGATTTGGGACAAAGTG
>JAYWDF010000046.1:0-7822 GCA_043779985.1 Akkermansiaceae bacterium
GGTTCCATGTGGACCACCGGCGATCCCACCATCCCCGCCCGTATCGCCTTGTTAGGACTGCAAGGCCCCATCGAAGTGAACGGCCTGAAATTCGAAAACATCATGCCCCCGCTCACTGATCTCAAGGACGAGGAAATCGCCGACGTCATCACCTACGTCCGTCAATCCTGGACCAACGACGCCGGCCCCGTCAGCGCGGACCTCATCAAACAAACCCGCGCCAAGTACGCCAGCCGCGGCAAGCCCTGGACCGCCGCCGAGCTCAAGTGATACGGTGTGGCTGCCAGCGGATCAATGGTGGACGTGGTTCCGCTTGAAAGCGGATCTATCAAGATTCTGCCTGACTCCTTATAAAAGCGTGGCAATCTCTTCAGAGTCTGAGCAGCTTGGAGAGTGTTGAAAATGATCCAGACGCCCCGGCATTCCAGGCATCGCCTCATGCTGCCAGTTGCGGTGGTCCTTCTGGCATTGGCCGGGTTCGCCCGTGGAGAGGGTGAAGCCAAGGAGGACTTTTTCGACATCGTCGGCAAGTCGCCCACCGAAGTCGCGACCGCGATCCCGGGAATCTCCTATCAATTCACCCGGCAAGTCGCATCCAGCTTCGTCGGCATGCCGCTGTCGGACAACCATCGGAAGGAATTCATCGATGCCTTGAGGGAGACTCTGCAAAACCCGCAGGTTCAACCGGCATCTTCCCGGCGGTGCCTGCTGAATTTGCTGGAGGAAGACGGCCGCTACGATGAAGCGCTGGAGATCATCCGGACTCTTGCCCCGAAGTCGGGTGATGAAGCCATCCGCGAGGTGGGATTGTTGTGGAAAACGGGCCGGGAGGTGGAAGCCGCCAAGCAACTGAAAGACATTCCAAACTCATGGTTTAACGATGAAGTCTGGCTTTCGCTGGTGCAGATCGATCTCATCACAAAGCGTCCGAACCAAGCGATGCGCTTGCTGGATTTTCTCGAACACCAGACCGTGTTGCCGCCGCGTCTCCGTCACTCGCTCGCCCTCCAACACTTGGAAATCACCCGTCGCACGGGCGAGGCGGACAAGCTGATCGAAAGGACCGAATCGGCGGTTCTCCGGGCGATCTGGAACGCGGCGCTCGACCGGAAAGATCAGGTGGTCGAATGCATCAACCAAGTGACATTCACACCTGATTCCGGAGATCTTGAGCTGCTTCTCCTCGCGCTCGGGCCGCATCCATTGTTGGTGGAACAAACCAAAATACTCCTCGCGCGAAGCGACGTGCCCGTTGAAAAGCGACGCGCCTTATTGTCGCTCTTCCAAGTCATGCCGCAACGTTTCGCGCTTTGGTCGGGGATGGACTCAGGTCATTCCGAGACGGCGGACTTGCTGGAACTCCTGCCCACCTCATTCCAAGCAACCGAGCTCCCGGGAGTCCGCGCGACTTGCCTGAAAATCCTGGACACCCATCCCGATGACGGGCGTTTACAATGGCTGATGGCTCTTTTGAATCAGTGGGAGCCGGACAAGGAAAGGCCTTACCTGCACAAAGCTGCCCGGGCATTCGTGGCAAATCCCCAAAGTTCATCGAGTTTCGCCGACCCCGCGGACAGCGCCTTGAAAAAGCTCGCCGAAACGACCGCCGCCGCCGACCTCGAAATGCTGCTGACCGGTTCGCCCGATTTCGACAAGCTTCCACCCGAGGACCAACTCCGTTACCTGATGACCGCGCAACTCGACCTACGGGTCTTGAGCACCTTGGCGCGTTGCAAGTTCGGCGAACCCTACCAGAACGTTCCCGACCAGCTCCCCGACTATTTTTCCCAGCGCGCCTACGGTCACGTGGTCCCCGGCGAGGTCATCGCCATGCTCGTGGAACGCCTGCCGGAGTTTGTGATCGATCCCCCTTCGAAATTCCGCAGCGCTCCAACTGACCGGACAGCCTCATGGCTCCGTTTCCTCGGCGCGGTAGCCATCCCCGTGGAACTTCAGGTAAAAGCCATCAACCGCCTGGTCGCCGCGGCAGGTCAACGGAGTCCGGAGATCCAACAGGCGGTGGTCGCCGGGTTGCCGGATTTTGCCTGGTCCCTCCCCGGCCTCGAGTTTTCGCGACCGGAGAAGCCGGTGGTTGTCCGCTCCGCCCCGTATCTTCCTCCATTCGCGGCTCTGACCATTTTCTCCCCACCGGATCCGGTAGCCATCGGAAAGGGGTTCGATCAATCGCGATTCATGCCCCCCGGATCGTTGATCCTGTCAGACGGAAGAGGCGATTCGACCCAAAGGCTTCTCGTGGAATCCCCGTGGTCGGAAAGCCTGTGGAGGCTCTACGGCAGCAGCCCCGCTGATCCCCCGATTCAGACGAAGCTCCGGAAGCTTTTCAACGATTCCCCGTCGCGCACCGTCATCTATGACCTGCTGGTTTCCACCGGAGCGTTGGAATGTCCAGACCCCGCGGTGAAAGCGGCCGCGGCTCGCCGGATGGCGGAGATCAATACCATTCCCCAGGACGATCCCGCCATCGCGGTCTATTGGTTTTTCCAACGCCTGAACTCTGGTATCCCTCTCGACCAGTGCCTCCCAATCTTGGAAAACGCGGACAATTTCAACCTGGCGGCTCGCAACAGAATCCTCCGCTCGTTGCAATTCGGAATGGGCGGTCCGCGGATCAACCAAGTCGCCCTCAATGCGGTTCGGGAAAAGCTCGGCTTCAAGAAGCCCACCGAGGTGGTCAAGCCGCCAAGCCCTCCGTCGGCATTTGACCGGCTCAAGTTTTTCGAGGAAGCGGAAAAACTGGACTCGCCCGAGTCGGTTGCTCTGGCGAAGGAAGTGCTCTTCGATTTCATCAACTCCGCGTGGCCCAAGACTTCGCCCACGGAAAACATGGCGATCTTCACCTTGGTGAAAACCGGGAATTTTGAAACCTTCCTCAATGATTTGAAATCCCGCCTGACCGCCGCCGGACGTTCCGAACTCGAAATCCAGCGGGCATTGTATCGCGTCCATCTCTACAAATTCGTCCACTCCAAGGGTGAAATCGCTCCCTTCGCCAAAAGGATTCTGGAACTGGATCCCACCGACGCGGATGCCGCCGCCGAGGTTCTGTCGGCGGCCGCCCGCGAACAAAACCGGCCGCTGGCATTGAAGGCATTGGAAACCTTGTGCCGCCAATCCCGCCCGCTTCTCATGCAAGCGATCGGCTATCAGAGAGATCCTTATGGCGAAAACCCGCCGGATCCGCTGTTGCTTTTCACCGGACCCAAGGCCCGCGAGCTGGCGGAAGCGCTGATCCACGTCCCGCTCCCGGCTCGCGAACCCAAAGCCAGCTACACCGCCGGCAAACCGGGCAGTTTCTATCCGCTTTACCTTCATTTCCTCCAGCACGACCTGGAAAGCCTCAATCCGGTGTTGCGCTGGACCGGCGATTTTTCGCCAGCCACGGGCAGGCAATTGACGCCTCTCGCGGAAGGCCTGATCCGGACCAACCACACCCGTGAAGCCGTAAACCTCATCGCGGACGCCTATTTCACGCCACCGGCGGATGCCGCCGCGGACAGCCTCCGGTTTCAGACGAAGAATCCAAATCTCCTCCCGGATTCCGCAGAACTCGGTATCGATGACCTGCAACGGATCGGCATTCTCAAGCCCGTGGCGGATGCCGCGTCAACTTACGAAAACTCTCCCGCCACCGCCGGCGTGCGCCTGATGATCGCGCTCGCCGCCGATCCCACGCCGGAAACTTGGAACCGCCTCGTGCCACCGTTTCTCGCCGCCGCCCCCGTTTCCTCCCGCTCCGGCTTGCGGGATACCCTGGAGAACTTCGTCAAATACAAACCCGGTTCGGCCGCCTTGCAGCAGCAAATCGCCCGCGAAAATGAAGTTCCCGCGGCCAAACCGCTGACGCTGGACTCCATTCAGGGCAAACTCAAGCTCGCGGCGGACGCAAACGACCGCACTCCCATTTCCCCGCTCTGGGATGCCGCGAAGCCGCTTCTCACCAGTGCTGCGGAACGTGACCGGCTGCGTTTTCTCGCCGCATCCGCCTTTCCCTTGGCAAAATTCGCCGGGGACGCCGAATGGAGCGAATTCCTGGAGCAAATCCGCAAGACCCCGGGATTCGCGGATTCCTGCGTGAAGGAATCCGGCGGCATCGCGGGACTTGCTTTCCTCACGCCACAACGGATCAAAGATCTGGCGGACGTCATTGTTCCAAATCTCAAGCCCAGTGAGGAAAACAGCTATGCCGTCTTCACGTTCCTCAATTGCCAGATTTCTTCCGGCCCGCTGGATCCTGGACAGCTTCAAGCGTTCCGCCCGTGGCTCGACGACGAAATCCGCCGCCGCTTCAACGGCACGCAAGTGTCCCCCCGCTTGCAATTTCTCGACCTGCTCGCTGGCAATCCGGCTGCGGTCAGTCCCCAGCTTTCGGCCACCGCGGAGGGTAACTCGTCATGGCGGATCGCATGGTCGCTCGCCGGCTACAAGGGTTACCGCAGCGGCTTTCCCTTCGCCCGCAAGTTTCCCTTCCTCGACGGCCAGTTCGATCTCGAAATCCTCGCCGGTCCCTTTGCCGAACGACTGGAACGCGTCGCGAACGTCGAAAAAGCATCCGGCACCGGTCGCCTGGTCGTGAAATTGCCGGACGGCACGCGCTTCGTCACCGTGCTGGCCCGCCAGCGCGGCGGCAACATCGTCCGCATGTCGAATCCGGTCGAACTGGCATCGGCTGAAACTGTGCCGGTCCAAATTGCTCCGAAAGCCATCAACTTCGATCGCCTTCCGGAGGGCGGGCCGTTCTTTTTTGAAGAAGCATTCGAACTGACCTCCTCCTTGGACACGACGAGCGAGCTCGCCGAACTGCCGTGGACCACCGGACCGGCACCGGTGGTTTCCGGATGGATTCTGAAAACCACCGGCATCGAAGGGCTCATGCTCAGTTTCCGCACCGCAGCGGGCGAGGAAATCAAAGCGGAAAACCTTGAGGGCAACAGCCCTGAACTCGACGGCATGCCACTTTGGAAGCGATTCCAAACGACCGCGAACCTGATGCCCCCGGCGGGAACCGAAAAGGTCGTGCTCGTCTTTAAGAACTCCCGCTACGGCACGCCCTCATTGATCCGCCTCTCCGAAATCCAAGTGGTCCCGCCAAAAGCCGTCCTGTTTCCCGACGGCCTGACGCTGCTCGGCCGGGTCCCCGCAGATGTGGGATTCGTCACCATCGACTCCAGGGCAAATCGTTTTGCCACCGCCTCGGATCAGGGCGTCGGCGTTTTCGATTTCACCACACGCCAATTCTCCGGCTGGATCCCGCTGGGCCCGCCCGAACAGCAATCCTCCCGGCGTATCGGGTGGCTGGCACTGGCGGGTGATCGGATCTTCGCCGCGATCGAGTCCGGGGAAGTTTACTTGATTTCGCTTTCGAAGCGCACCTCCCGGATCGTCTGCAAAATCGAAGACATCTCGCGATTCAACGAAATCGAGAAGTCGATCCAACTCTCGCAGGATGGCGATTTCCTCGCCTGGCACGGACTCATGGCGGGAATTCACCTAGTGAAAATCAACGGCGACGGGACCATTTCCGAGAGGCTCTTGGAAACCCCTCAAATCCATTCCCTAGCCTTCGATCCGGAAAAAAGGACGCTCGAAGCCCTGGGTGGTTCGAACGAATACTCACTCCCGCTTGCCGATTGGGAAAAAGCCGCCCTCAAAATCACCGGCAACAATAACGGCCCATGGAAGGGGAAATCAGCTCCGCGTTTGACCTATGGGCAAGGAGCGTCCGTGACCGATCCCAGCAACCGGATCATTTTCTATATCAAATATGGCGAAATGCCCGCGGCTCTCGAAATTAATTCGCGCGTCGTTGACCTCCCGCGCGGTCTCGTTGGTTTGGATCAGGAAAGCGTTCCCTTCTACATCTCACCCTTCGGACAAGTCCTGCGGATCGATCCCACCAAGTTCAAAGGCTTCGAACCACCTCCCGGGAACTAAGATTCTCAGGCTCTTGGCTCTCCCTATTGAAGATTGAACTCCTGAAAATTTGGCAGCCCATCTGGATTCATGCTGAATAACTATTCAACGGAATAGACCATGGATTAAACAGGGCATTCGTTGCAGGAATCCGGGCAGCGGTGGCCGGATTCACTCCCAGCCGGGGCCAAATGGACCGGCAACCGGAGAGAGTCTTCCGGTGCTTGGTGGGCCACGCCCTGCTCAGGGCGGTCACGATGGAAGAGGCCGCTCCAGGGAGGTATGAACCGGAACCGCACCCGGTATGGAAAGATCGGCTGCGATTTGGTAGAGAGCAAGAGGAGCGTGAGTCCGAAGGCGACGTCCGCATTCCCGCGGGCGGCACGCAACCACCATTGCCGACGACGGCACGCTTTACTACGTGGACGAGTCCGGAAACCTGATACGGGTGACGCCATGACCCGGCGGGATGCTGGCCGGTGATTGGATGGATTTCCCGACTACTTCGTCCCTCGCATGGACGAGACGTCCATGCCCCCTATCAACAAAAAACCCCCGTCGCGGCGAGCCGGACGGGGGGTGGGTTTGATTGGATCCGTGAAGTCGCGGATCAGGCTTCTTCGGCCTTTACCGAGGGCTGCTCGTCGAAGCCGTATTTGGCTTGGAGATCGACGACGGTCTCGGCGATGGCCGGAGCGGCTTCGGTTTCGTAGGCGACGTTTTCGATGATGGTCTCGATGACCGGCTCGGCGACGACGGCGGCGACAACCGGCGGAGCGGTGGAGGCAAGCACGACGCGGGCCGGCTCGGGGCGGTCGCGCTCTTCCATGTCCTCACGCTCGTCCTGGCCCTTGGATTTGGCACCGGAGACGGTCAACTTGCGGCCCATAAAGGGTTGGTCGTGGAGCACTTCCACGGCGCGCATGGCTTCGTCCATCCGCAGCATTTCGACAAACCCGTAGCCCTTGGAGCGGTGGGTGCTGCGGTTATAAACGATCTCGATGTTGCGCACGCCACCGATGCCTTTGAAGAGCTCTTGGAGGTCTTGCTCGGAAACGTCATAGGACAGGTTACCGACGTAAACGCGGGTGGACTCGACGGTTTTCGGGTCGCCGCCACGGGGGCGGTCGGTGCCGCGCGGGGCGCGATCCTTGGGTTGGCGTTCGCCTTCTGCACGGGGTTCGCGCGGCGGACGGGGTTCGCGTGGCTCGCGGGGTTCACGGGCCTCACCTTCACCGGAACGGGCGTTGCGGGTGTTGGACTTGGGGGCGCGGTCGCCGCTTGGGAATGGCGTGGACTCGGGCTTGCGCTCGTTCCGTTCACCACGCTCAGGGCGCTCGCTGCGGGCGGGCGGAGTGGGTTCCTTGTAAAGGCCGACGGCTTTAAGGATTTTTTGCCAAAAGCTCAGTTTGGCCGGCGCATAGGTGCGGGCCGGACGTGGTGCTTGCGGGCGGAATTCCTCGGCGCGGTTGCTGGTCTCGCGGCCACCGGAGTGGCTGCGGTCGTTGCGGGGGCCGCGTTCGCCGCGGTCACCACCACCGTTGCCGCGGCGGTTTTCGTTATTGTTATTGTTACGGTTTTGGCCTCCGCGTGAGCGGCGGCGACGGCTGTCTCCTCCCGAATTGCGGGAGTCTTGTGTTGCGTTGGTTGACATGGTGTCAGTGGGGTCTTGGTGTTTCAGGCGGCCCGGCGCGGCGGATTCGGATGAATCCGGCAATGCTGGAAGGACCTCGTGCTGACCGGCATGACCCCGACAAAACCGGCTTATTGGTGCCGGGGTGAAGCTCCGCAGCCTGCGGAAGGACACTTCACCGGTGTCGGAACAAGCCGGCTTGCGCCGCCGCCCGTTGAGGCAGGTGTTCCGGGAGTCCTAGTCGCAGGCCGATTTCAC
>JAYWDF010000047.1:0-2673 GCA_043779985.1 Akkermansiaceae bacterium
CGGATGTCCACGTTCCATTTGCTCGCGCCGTCGCTGATTAGCATGACGGATGCGTTGGTGGTGCTGAGGACGAGGCTGGTTGCGCCGTTGATCGTGTCACTCGCGGCCCGCAGAAGCGTTGCAGTGTTGGTCGCGGTTAGAGTCCCCACGATGTCCGAGAAGCTCACCCGTGCCCCGGCTGGATAGCTGTTAGCGGCGGGCAGCGTGTAGCTGCGGGGTAGCGTCAACGCGGTAGTTAGGATCACATCACGGACCAATGTGCTAAACGTAGCGGGAGCATCGCCAACAACCTGCGTGTTCACAAGCCGCGCAATCGGGACCGTCCCGGTGGTGATGCTGCTGCCATTTAAGGCCGTTAGGTTAGCCCCGGAAATCGCCGGGATGTTTGCTAGGGTGGTGACACTGCTGCCGGATGGTTTTGTAACGTCGCCGGTTAAGGCTACCATGCCGCCACGAATGAGAACCCAATTACCGGCGCGAACTTCGAGGATGCACTGACCCATCGCCGCCGTGATTTGAGTTTGAACACCGCCGTCTTCGGCATAAACCGAGACGCCCGCCAAAGTGACTATTCCAAATGTTTTTGGGTAGATCCGCATTCCATTCAGCCCGGCAGGACTCGGCATGGTCAGTGTAAAATCGCCGATGCTATCAATCACGTTGCCTCTATGCGCGGAGGTAACGGCAAGTGTCGTTGTCACGGCGACCGATACCAATCCCGATACCGCGTCCAATTTCTGGTTGGTCAGCGTGGTGACGTTGCTGCCTGCCGCCTTTGTAACGTCGCCAGTAAGCGCGGCGGTGTTGGCGGTCGGGATGGTCCCTGTGATCGTGGCCGTCCCTAGCGCGACGGTAAACCCCGCGCCAGTTGCTCCGCCTGTCAGCGTGCCTGTGCTGGTTAGCGATGATGATAGGACGTTACCCGCCAGCGTCGCCCCGGTGAGCGTGCCTGCGGCCCCGCCCGATGGAATTTGCCACGTCGCCACGGTGCCGCTCGTTGCGGTAAGCACCTGACCCGATGTCGGGGCGGTTGCGTTGGAGACGGAAACCGTAGTTGTCGCGGTTTTTAGCCCGCTCGCTGAATCTGCGTTTGCTGCGGTATCAGCCAGCCCCGCAAAACGCGGTGCCACGCCCGCCACTGCCATGCCGCTGCTCCCGCCGATGATTCCCCGCTCAGACGCAACGTCTATCACAAACGTCGAATCGTGCGCACTAGCAACTCTGCGGGTGAACTCGATCTGGAAGTAAACACCGGCATCCAATGGCGTGACGACAGTTGACCAAAGCGCATCAAAGTCTGTTACTTCACCAAGTGCATTTGCAACCGCGAGGGCAATCAGCTCTGCTTGCGAACCTCCACTGATGGGCGGCTGAAGAAGCAACAGCTGACCGTAATTAACGCCCGCTGCCGTCACTGATATGTTTATGACGCCGTCGATTATCACTCCGCCCGGCTCAGCCCCAACAGAAATCCGCATGACCTGCGCGACTCCGGGGACAAAGGGGATTACATCCATGCCGGGGAGATTGGATGCAGGCACTTTGCCTCCTGCATCGAGCGGTGCGTAACCATTCGGCTGCCCCTTGTTCGCCTTCATTTCGACGTTCTGCGCCGCCAGCCACGCTTCCGGCGTCGGCAGGGCGAGCGGGGTGCCGTCGTTGGCAAAGACTTCCGGGCGGGCGGTGAGGTCGAATTGGAAGGAAATCCGGCGGCTGTTGGTGACCGAGTTGCGGACTTCCACCTCGCCGCGGATGGTCTTGGCTCCGGCCGGCAACTCGGCCAGATGGGCGCTGAACTCCGTGGGCGTCAGATCGAGCGTGCCTTCCCAGACCCCGGTGGAGATCTCAGTAAAATCATTAGTTAAGAAAAGCAGCGCGGATCCGGGCGGGACGTCAGCCGGGCGGCCGCTGAGGATCAGCACGGTGTCCGGGCCGGGGTCTGCGATGATCAGCGTGCCGTTGGGCCCGCGCTCCCAGAAATAGAGCCGCACCGGCATGCCATCCCCCGCCACGAAGTCCGGCGGGGGTTGCAGCAGCGAGCTGTCCTGGGCAGAGGTGAGCAGTACGCGGCCGTAGCCGGCATTGATGTCGAGGTGGAGGTCGCGGCGGAGGTTCCAGGGCATGGCAGGGAGAGGTGGGAAAATCAGGGCTTAGCGGAAAATGGCGGGCTTGTCGCGGGGGCTTGGCGCAGGGGGCGCGGCGGGTCCGCCAAAAGGGTCGGCGGGCAGTTTTTGCCGTGCGAGCGGGTGGATGATCCCGCATCATGCATTCCCCACGAATGCGGAAAACTCATCGCCCAGCTCGCTGGTCCATGAGTCTCCGGCCTCGGGCAAGCCGAGGTCGGTCCAACCTGATTTCTGGCGGGTGGTGTAGTTCGCGTCCCCATAAGCGCCCTCGGGGGCGGCGAGGGAAAACGTCTTGGGCACCACGGTCGGCGCGGCCTTATGTGAGGCGTTGATCCGCGGCCATGTTTTGCGGTAGGGGCGGACGGGTAAATCCGCAGACGCAGGCATTGGGACATTAACATTGTATTGCGTTTCCGTGATTACGATTTGATCCCCAAAACCGTAAAATGGCGGATTGCTAACTGAAACGAATCCCGGTGATGAACCTGAAATCCCGATTTCATAGCTGCCAGATTTTCCGGCGGCGGTCCAATCCAGCTTGAAGGGT
>JAYWDF010000048.1:0-7795 GCA_043779985.1 Akkermansiaceae bacterium
AGGATTTGTGCTTTCCACTCGGCAAGCGGGCCGGCTCGCCAGCGGGAGTCGTCTGAAATCTTAATGCTCCAGAACAGGCTGACCAAGGGTGGACCGCCCTCCAAATCCCGTCCGGTGGCGAGAAATCCACCCAAGCGACGGGTCCCTTGGACGACTTGATACAGCTCGTTTTCAGGAAAAATACCGTCGTTGTTCCCAATGAACCAATGCGCACCCCACGGGTAGCCACGGTTCACGCCGCGGGTTCCGGCGAGGTCTCGGAATTTCGAGCGAGCCCCATCGGCAATGACTAGAAAATCGTAGCCGCCGGACTCAGCGCCTTTCGTCGATTTTAGCAGCCACTGTTCTCGAGATTTTGCAATCGTTTCGATTTCCCAGCCCCAGCGGACGTCCACCTTCGCCTTCTCCATGGCCATTCTGAGGTGGTGAAGCAGAACCGGTCGGTGGAGCCCTGCCCCGAAGCTCCCCTGCCCCAACTCGCCGTAATTGAGATCGAGCAGAGTGCGTTCCTCTGAATCCAGAATATGCAGTCGGTCCACTCTCGCCGCGTGGGCAAGCACGTCTTCCAGAATCCCAAGCTCCCGAAGAACGCCCATGCCGGAGGGTTGGAGCAGAAACCCGGCTCCCACGGCCTTGCACTCGGCCGCCCGCTCGAACAAGACCACTTCATGCCCAAGCCGGCTTAACAGCACCGCAGCAGCGGGCCCGGCAGTGCCGCAACCGACGATGGCGATGCGGAGTTTCGGAAGCTTCATCGGATCCATGGCGCTTTAGCCCTCCTTACCACAGGCCGTAGTTGCCGGTGGCCATGATGTAGAGGCCCATCAGCAAATTCGCAGTGGCATGCATGATGACGCAGGCCCCGAGGTTCTTGCTCCACACGCAAAGCAGATAGGCAATGCTGCCGTAAATCCATGCCCCGGCGTAGTCCAGCGGAGCATGGGCGACCATGAAAAGGCCGGTGACGATCACATAGGAAAGCCAATGGGCACGGCCAAAGGGCTGCTTCCAGTAGTCCCCTTCCCAATCACACACAAACCGCATCAGGAAGCCCCTCCAGAAAACTTCTTCGACAAGAGCCACCACCACGACCGCTCGGAAAAAACGGAAGCTCAATGAAGCCCAGTAGGCGTATGGATTTTGAAATAGACCGGGGTCGAAACCCTCCTTGCGCTGCGCGACGCCCAAGAGTTTGAGCAGACCTTCGGTTTTCCCCGTCAATCCCCACGCGTCGTAAAGCACCGTGGGCAGCAGCCAAAAGCCGATCCCAATGACGCCGAAGCCCATGCCAACCAGGATCCATTTCAGCGACCACTTGAAGGTATAGTCCCGCCAGTAGTAAATCAGAAACCCCAGCCCCGCGAGCGTTTGAACGGGATAGACAAACTGCGCGGGATCCTGCCGCCACCAAGGCGCATCCGGATGCCTCCACTCGATGAATCCACCAATGAGCTGCAATAGCACCATGAAGCCCATGAAGACGCCTAACGGAATCACATGCGCCCGGGTCAGGCGCTCGGGATTCTTGGCCTGGGGCTCCTTGATCATGCGGGTCAAAGTCTCCCGACGAAGCGCTCGATCCGATCCGTGGCCGTCCGGATATCGTCGAAAGCCGTCGCATAACAGCAGCGGAGGAACCCTTCTCCTGACGCACCGAAGGCACTGCCCGGCACACAGGCGACGTTCTCCTGTTCCAACAGTTTCATGGCGAACTCTTTGCTCGTCAGTCCGGTGCTGCGGATGTCCGGGAACACGTAAAACGCGCCGCCGGGCGTGTGGCAGTCCAGGCCGATCTCGTTGAGCCGCTTCACAAGGAAATCACGACGCTGGTGGTAGCTGTTGCGCATCTCGATCATCGCAGGCTGCCCGTTCTCAAGCGCTTCGATCGCGGCGTTTTGGCTCATGATCGGTGCGCAGAGCATCGAATACTGGTGAATCTTCATCATCGCCTCGATGATCGGCTGCGGCGCACAAGCGTAGCCCAGACGGAAGCCCGTCATCGCGAATGCTTTCGAGAATCCGTGGAGCAGGATGGTGCGCTCCTTCATTCCCGGCAATGACGCGATGGATAGATGGGGCTCGGTCTCGTCGTAGCGGAGCTCGCTGTAGATTTCATCCGTCATGACGATCAGGTCGTGCTCGATGGCGAGCTTCGCAATGCCCTCAAGGTCTTCACGCGAGGCACAGGCTCCGGTCGGATTGGTCGGGAAATTGATGAAAATAATGCGGGTCCGCGGCGTGATGGCGGCCGCTACATGTTCCGGTTTGAGGGAAAATTCGTCCTCCTTCGTCGTCAGAACCGCCACCGGCACACCGTGCGCCATGATGATGCTGGGGCTGTAGGAGACGTAGCAGGGCTCATGATAGATCACCTCGTCGCCAGGATTCAGCAAGGCCCGCAGCGCAATGTCGATGGCTTCGGACACGCCGACGGTGACCAGCACCTCCGTGGCCGGTTCATAACCGACGTGGAAAAAGTCCTCCACGTAGCGGGAGATCGATTTGCGCAGCGAAAGCAGGCCGAGATTGGAAGTGTATGTTGTCTGGCCCTTTTCGAGCGAATAAATCGCCGCTTCCCGGATGTGCCATGGAGTCACAAAGTCAGGCTCGCCGACGCCGAGCGAGATCACATCGTCGCGGCCTTGTACGAGTTCGAAGAAGTCGCGGATGCCCGAGCGCGGGATCGAGGCAACGTTGGTGGCGATTTTCGCTTGATAATCCATGGGAAAGTCCGCCGGACGGCGGGGCTGGAATTTCAGCGGGATGAGCTGCTCACGTCAATGCCGGGGCGGGCTTTTATTTGCCGGGCAACAGGCGCCCGACACTCCCCAAACGCCACTACTACCGCAATTCGCCCTCATACTGGCACCAAGATTGGCCGCCCGTCCTCACGGCCAGCCTTACGGGTGAGGAGTCTCAACAGGCCAAAAGCCTCCCAGTTGAGAACGCTCAATCGGCAACCAGGTCACACCCGCGGCGAGCGAGCCTGCAAACAGCCCTCATTTTTGATTCCCGATGCGCACCTCGGAATTCTGATAATTCCACGGTATTCAGAACGAATACACCACACCCGCGGAAATCAAAAACGCCGAGTCGAAGGAAAGAACCGCGTTAGTGCCATTTGCCCCGAGACTGAAATCGTCCATGAACTGATAGCGACCGCTTGCCTGGAGCGACCATGAGTCATTGATCTCGTAATTTCCTCCCACTCCAAGATAGAGCCCCAGCAGAATCTTGGTATCGGAATCACTCCCCGAGCTAACCTGTGTTCCCAGCCCACTGACGGTGGTTTGGGATCGAAAATCGTAGGTTCCCGAGGCGATTGCGGCGCTCAACCCAGCCTCGAACAAGAGCGAAAATTTTGATGCGACCGGCACTTCTAGGTAGGTGCCCAGGTTGAGTGTGGTGAGATGGACATCCAGCCCGCGCGTCCCACTGACGAGTGCTTGCCCCCGATTCTCCACGCTGCGCGAGGGCGAATCATTGATTAATGGCCCCGGCCCGCCAAAAGACCCACTGTAAGGCCCAAGCGGTGCAATGGTTCCATTCAACGTGAAGCGATCCGTCATTACCGATAAATCCGAGTATGCGAGGTCCTGATTGGCCACATCGATCCGAGCATAGTGCAGTCCACCGCGAAATCCCCATGTGACGCCGCGCTCTTTGAGGCCACCGATGTCGACCGCCCCCATGTCGAAATACGTGAATACCTCCATACCGGTCGGCGCGTCACTGCGCTCGTCAGCACGGCCGTCCGCCAGACTGTTAGTCAGGGAGTAATCGATCGAACCGCCGTCAGCGGAATTATATTGGCCGTTGCTTTCATAGCCCCAATTCCATGTCGCGCTGTCTGCGTTGTCCGATGAATCCACACGGACAAATCCATTGTCATAATTGTAATCCACCCCTCCGCCGATCGGCGGGGGGATCAAAGGATTGTTGAAGCGACCCAGTCCGGAGAATTGGGTTTTTAGCCCGACCAACGGAGCGTAACCGATGCCGAACCTCCAACGCGAAGGAGCGGACTCGATCGTGATCGGGGCAACGGTTGTGGGCTCAACTGGATCTCCAGCGACTGCGGGTTCGACGACAGCGGCCAGAACCGAAAACGTCAAAAGGGAAAGGCGGGCATTCATGATTTCAGACTGTTCGGATTAGCGACGATCGATTCAGGGAGCGGTGATTTCGTTGACGATATAGAACCGGCTCGGGGCGTTGGCGGGAGGGACGTTGGTAAATGGCGGTCCGCTATCAATCCATTGCATGCGGGTGCCGCCTGCTTGCAACGGCACCGGGCAGTCCGACCAATTTACCATGTCCGAACTGTAACGGACGCGATACCAGTGCCCGACGGCCGATGGGAACTCCAATAGAATCGTTTGATTCAGCTGCGGAACGATGCGGGGTTGAACGCCGCTGCCGTTGGTGTCCGACACCTGCGAGGACGCCAAAGTTTCGAGGGTGAGCACGGGCGAGAACGGCGACGGGAACGTCCGATTATTGGTATAGAAGGACAGCTTCATGGCCACCACCGCGTCCAATGCGACGGGATACGGATAGTCCACATAGACATCTGAGCTGCCGACTGCGCTGGTAGCGTTGTAAAGTCGGAGGCTCGGATGGGCCGCAAGGTAGGCGGTGAAGTTCACATGGAGACGGAAGCCATTGATCGCCTGCGGGGTGGTGTTGGTGACGTTGACCGTGAGCTCGAAAAGCCCGTTCTGGCGATTGAGCGTCCCGGTGGTCCCCAACTGGAGCGCGGTGGGGTTGGTCGTCCCGACCGCAGCACTGGACGAGTCGCTGTTGTTGGCGGAAACCAAATCGGTTCCGCTGGCGGAAGCGGTGGCCGTGGCTGTGATCACAGTGCCGGTGGGCGCGGTGGGTTTAACCTTGGCGATGATGGTGAATGAGGGGGCCGCACCATTTACCAATCCGGAAGCCGAGAAGCTGACGGTGCCGCCGGCTCCCACAACCGGAGTCGATGGCGTCCATCCTGAAGGAGCGGAGGCGGAAACAAACGTCATTTGAGCCGGGATCGGGAATGAGACCGACGGGCTGACGGCGTCGCTCGGACCATTGTTAGTCAGGGTGATGCCGAAGGTAACATCGCTGCCCTTCGGCGCGGTGGCCGGAGTCCCCGTTAGGTCGATCGCGAGATCGGAACGGGTGACGACGTTCGAAGTAGCGGTGGCACTTTCGTTTCCGGGGGCGACGTCGATGGTCGTCGAGCTGGCGGTGATGACGGTGCCGCTCAGCACATTCGATCCCACCTTGACGACGAGCGGGAAGCTGACGTCACCGGCATTGGCGAAGAGCGAGTTGGTGATGGAAATGCTGCCGGTGGCCCCGACGGAAGGGGTGGTGCCGGTCCAGCCGCTGTTGCTGCCGAGCGAGACGAAGGTCGTGCCGGTGGGCAGCGTGAAGCTGAGGGCGGCATTGTCGGCATCAAGCGGACCGTTGTTTTTCACCCGGAGGCTGTAGGTCAGTTCGGTGCCGGCGATGACGGGCTCGGGAGCGGTCGTTAGAGTGGCCACGAGGTCGGCTCCGCTGCGGGCGGTGGTGGTGGCCTGAGCGCTGTTGTTTCCGCCGTCCGGGTCGGTGGTTGTTTGCGCGGCGGTGACCGTGGCGGTGAGGGTGGAGTTGTTGACGACGTTGAGCGCGACCTTGGCGACGATGGTGAAGCTGGCGGTGCCCGTCGAGGAGAGAGACGCGGTGCTGAAACTGACGGTGCCGTTGGTGCCGACAGCCGGCGCACTCGATGTCCATCCGCCTGGCGCAGTGACCGAGACGAAGGTGGTGCTGGCCGGCAAGGGCAAGCTTATCGCAGGCGAGACCGAAGCGCTCGGACCATTGTTCGTAAGCGTGATGGTGTAGGTCAGATTTCCGAGGGCGTTCACCGGGTCGGGCGAATCCGTGATCGTCACTGCGAGATCCGCGCGAGGGCTGACAGTTACACCCGTGCTGGTGCCGGTGATTCCGCTGCTAACGGTGTCGGTGGCGGTGACAGTCTGATTACCACCAGTCGAGAAGTTGACGCTCAGGGTCTTGACGCCACTGGTGAGTGTGCTGTTGGAAGGCAGGATCGCGGCGCCATCCGTGGAGGTGAAGTGAATGGTGCCCAGGTAGCCGGTGGCGGTGTTGTTGAACTGGTCGCGGGCGGTCACGCTGACATTGACGGCAGCGCCTGCGATGGCGCTGCCCGGGGCGGAGACGTCGAAGTGGGTGGCAGCTCCGGCGGTGATGGTGGCCACCTGCACGTTGCTGCTGCCGGCGACGGCGCTGGTGGTGATGCTGGCGCTCAAGGCTCCCAACGTGGTGGCATGGGTGGAGAAGGTGACGGTGAGGGAGGTGGCGGTGGAGCTGGTGACGCTGCCGACCGCGCCATGATCGAAGCTGACTGAGTTGTTCGCGGGAGCGGTGGAGAATCCGAATCCGCTGATGCTGATCGTATTCGAATCCACGCTGAGATTCGCGGTGTTCGAGATGATGACCGGCGCGGCGGTGGCGACCTGGACCGCGGCTCCGCTGGTTCCGCCGAAGGAGGTCACCACGGCAGTGAGACTGCCGACCGCGGCGGGCTGGGTGGAGAAGGTGACGGTGAGCTGGGTGGCGGTCACGGCGGTGACGGTGCCGACCGCGCTGTTGTTGAACACGACGGTGTTGCCGCCTGGGGTCGTGGCATTGAAGCCGGTGCCTGCGATCGTGATCGTCGGCGCGTTTATCGCGAGGTTGGTTGTGTTGAGGGTGACCGTCGGCGCGGCGACGATCGTGGCGACTTGGACGGCGGCTCCGCTATTGCCGCCGAAGGAAGTCACGACTGCAGTGAGGGAGCCGAGGGCAGGCGGGCCGGCGAACGTGCAGGTGAGCTGGGTGGCAGTCGCAGCGGTGATGGTGGCGGTGCCGGAACTGAGCGCCACGGAGTTGCTCGCAGGCGTGGTCGAGAAATTCGTGCCGGTGATGATGAGCGTGGCGTTCTGTGCGAGGTTGGCGGTGTTGAGCGTGACGGTTGGTGCCGGCACAATCGTGCCGACCTGGACGGCGGTGCCGCTGGAGCCGCCGCTGGAGGTGACGACGGCAGTCAGGCTACCGAGCGAGGGCGAACCGCCCAGTGTGCAGGTGAGTTGAGTGGCGGTCGAGGCAGTGACCGTGGCGGTGCCGCTGTTCAGCACCACCGTGTTGTTCGCAGGTGTGGTTGAGAAGTTCGTGCCCGCGATGATCAGCTGGGTGGCGTTTTGTGCGACGTTTGCCGAATTGAGCGTGACGGTCGGCGCGGCGACGATCGTGGCAACCTGCACGGCCGCTCCGCTGGAGCCGCCATTGGAGGTGACGACCGCAGTCAGGCTACCGAGCGAGGGCGAACCGCCCAGTGTGCAGGTGAGCTGCGTAGCGGTTGCGGCGGTGACCGTGGCGGTCCCGCTGTTCAGCACCACCGTGTTGTTCGAAGGTGTGGTGGCATTGAAACCGGTGCCCGCAATGATGAGCGTGGTCGCATTCTGCGCCCTGTTTGCCGTGTTGAACGTTACAGTCGGCGCGGCGACGATCGTGGCGACCTGCACGGCCGCTCCGCTGGAGCCGCCGTTGGAAGTGACGACCGCGGTCAGGCTGCCGGTGGCGGTTGGCTGCGCGGAAAAGGTGACGGTGAGCGACGTGGACGTGGCGGCAGTGATGGTTCCAGTTGCGCTATTGTTGAACGTGACAGTGTTGTTCGCAGGTGTCGTGGCGTTGAAGCCGGTGCCTGCGATCGTGATCGTCGGTGCGTTGATTGCCAAGTTCGCCGTATTGAGCGCGACGGTCG
>JAYWDF010000049.1:0-2665 GCA_043779985.1 Akkermansiaceae bacterium
CATGCCGATGAATTCGGGCCGCCGAGAATCTCCGGCGGGAAGTTCTTCGAGGACGCGGGCACAGGCGGCGATGACCCAGCCGTTTCCACGGCCACAAAATTCCGGGGTATTCGCTCCCGTCTTGATCCGGGCCTCGTTGTCGCGATACCAACGCCCGCTGCTGACGCTGAAGAGGCTCCGGGTGGTTTTCATGTAGAAATACATCTGTGCCATCTGCGCGAAGTAGGCAGGATTCGATTTCATGACGCCCAGTTTGGCGAAGGCTGGGCCGGACATCTAGAACGCATCGATCCAGTACCAGTCATCATCGGACGCCGTATTCAAGAGCGAGTCCAGCGCGGCGGTGATCGAGGCGATGCGCTGGGAAAGATCGCCTTGGGCTTGGTCCTGCGGGTGGAGAACGAGCGAAAGCTGAAGAACCCATAGGATTCGGAATGCGAGTTGCATGAGGTTGAGCAGGAAAACGTGAATTTTTGAGCGCAATATCGCCTCGCTTCAGACGGGGGCGCAACTGGTTTTACCGATCTCACATCAGGAACGGGCCGATGAGGCAGGCGAGCGGGCGATTGCAAATCCCGCGTTATTCCTGATTGGCAGCGCCGGATTCGCTGTCTAGCTTCGGGCCCTTCAATGTCAGTTAAGACCCGCTTCCACTTCACCGGCATCTGTGGCACCGCCATGGGTGCCGTCGCCGCCGCCATGAAACAACGTGGCTTCACCGTCACCGGTTCAGACGCCAACGTCTACCCACCAATGTCGGACTTCCTCCGCGGCCAGGGCATCACCCTCACGGAAGGCTATGCCGAGGAAAATATCCCCGCGGACACCGACGTCGTCATTATCGGCAATGCCATTTCCCGCGGAAATCCCGAGGCCGAGGCGGCGCTCGATCGCAAGCTGCTCTACCATTCTCTGCCCGAGGTGATGAAGGAATTCTTCCTCCGCGGAAAGCGCAACTTCGTCGTCTCCGGCACCCACGGCAAGACCACCACCTCGTCGATGCTCGCGTGGATCTTCAAAAACGCCGGCCGCGATCCCGGCTACATGATTGGTGGACTCCCGAAAAACCTCGGCTGCGGCGCCTATTTCACCGACTCGGAATTCAACGTCCTCGAGGGCGACGAATACGACACCGCCTTCTTCGACAAGCGCTCGAAGTTCCTCCACTACCTGCCGGAATGCGTCGTCGTCAACAACGTGGAATTCGATCACGCCGACATTTATAACAACATCGACGAGATCAAGCTCACCTTCCGCCGCCTCCTCAACATCGTCCCGCGCGGCGGCGTCGCCTTCATCAATGGCGACGAGCAAAACTGCCTCGACATCGCCACCAAGGCCCCCTGCCCCGTCACCACCGTCGGCTTCGGGGAACACTGCACGCTGCGCATCGAGAACCTCAGCTACCAGCCCGACCGCAGCTCCTTCACCCTCGGCGGCATCCCCTACTCCACCCGCATGACCGGCGAGTTCAATGTCCGCAACGCCGCCATGGCCGTGGCCGCCGCCACCTTCGCCGGCCTCACCACCGATGAAATCCGCGCCGGCCTCGAATCCTTCGACGGCGTCGCCCGCCGCCAGGAACTCCGCGGCGAAGTCAACGGCATCAAAGTCATCGACGACTTCGCCCACCACCCGACCGCCATTCGTCTCGCCGTGCAAAGCCTCCGCCAACGCCACCCGGATTCCCGCCTGTGGATCCTTTTCGAACCCCGCTCAAACACCACCCGCCGCGCCGTTTTCCAAACCGAGCTTGCCGAAGCCCTCGCCGCCGCGGATTTCGCCATCGTCGCCGCCATCCCGGACCTCCACAAGATCCCGGAAAACGACCGGCTCGATCCCGACCAACTCTCCGCCGACATCGCCCGCCTCGGCGGCCAGGGCTGGTACTTGCCCGACCTCCAAACCATCATCGCCCAGGTCAAGCAAAACGCCCGCCCCGGCGACATCATCGCCGTCCTCAGTAATGGCGGCTTCGGCGGCATCCATGAAAAGCTCTTAGCCGCCTTGGCTTGAATAAAAGTCCTCGCGCTCCTCTCCGCGGCACCCGCCGCCGGAAGCGACGCAAGCAAGGGCAATCCTGTGCAACGCCAGGCTCCGTAAAGATGACCCTGCGTGGCCCGACCTGACACACAGGCAAACCTATTTCTTCATTATTCTAATGATTATTTCAGTCCGTTTTAAAAATGATGCGGTTCGTTTTCAGAATGATGACAACGCCGCCCCAGCGCCAATCACCCACCGCCCTTCTGCAAATCCCTCATGCTCCACAAAAATCCCGCGGCAGGTGCCCCGGCACCGCGCATCTTCCGCGCACCATCCTTGCGCTTCGCACCGAACCGCTCGCGGGCACTCTCAAACGCCTGATTCACAAAACTCCGGCTACCAATCACCGCCCCGTCCGTGAAATAACGAACCCGACAGCGCAGCATTTTCCCAAGTGCCACATCCCGGCTGCGCTCCAACTGAGCCAGTTCCTCAGTCACCACCGCCTTCTTCATCCCCTTTCTAACTACCTTCACCTCGCGCTCGCCATCCGCATTTACCCCTTCCTCGAGTCTCTCCTCGCCCGCTTCCAGCAAAAGCATTCGGTAGTCCTTGGACACCTTTCCCGCCCACCGCCGTGCATCCGCTTCGTAGCCCTTGTGCGCCATCAAGGCCCGCA
>JAYWDF010000050.1:0-2664 GCA_043779985.1 Akkermansiaceae bacterium
TTTGCCAGCCAGAGCCGGGGATCGCCGCTGGCCATCCCGGCCGCCGTCGATCATGATGCCGTGAGCGCGGAGTGATTGCTCACAATCGGCGAGCAACTGGAAGGAACTGCAAAACCCGATGAGAATCCCTTCGTGTGACGTGGGCAGCTTCCGGTTTTCAGCGGCGAGGCTGTTGATTGTGCTCTTCCACCGCAACTTTGCCGTGACTCCGACAAGCTCGGCGGGCGGTGACGAGCTGAGGTATAATTTTGGATTCCCGCTGGTTGCGGCTGGTGCTGTCTTTTTGTATCGGCCTTGCATATTATTGGTTGGTTGGTTTCGTTAGAGTTGAGCTGGCGGGTTTTTGCTTATTTTGTCGGACGTAAGGAAAAGTGATAGGGCTCGGTCTAGGTCGTTGAAGCTCTACACTTTATGACCCGCCCCCCCCCGTCGGTCGCATGGGTATGAATCACGGGCGGCTGTTCGGCGGCGGAGTGAGCTTTGACAGCTCGCGCAATTCATTCCTGAGTTTGTCCAGATCGCCTGTGGCATAGAGGACGGTTTCCCGAGGAAGATTCGCGAACCGGTGGGGGAGTCGCGCCCTGAGCCATTGTCGAGCTTCCTGAGTGGCGGAGAGAGAGAGCAGGCTCAGTGCTTGCGTTTCAGGTAGCAGGACGTTCCGGCGGTTCATTAATTCGGCGATGGTTGGCATGGTCTTTGTTGGTTTGGTTTCGATTGGTTTTGTTGGGATCGTGGTGTCTTTTACAAGGGGGTGGGGCGCGTGGGGCGCGTTCTAGGGTCTTTTGCGGTAAACCCTTCTTAGAAAATCTCGTGGAGGTAATTACCGCATTTGGACGCCCCACGCGCCCCACGCGCCCCCGATTCATCAAATGAGTGAAATCCCCTCCCAGTAGCGTCCGCCGTGGGACTTGATTCGGGCCATGCCGCGCTCTTCAAGTTTCCTGTTGAGTGTCCGGGCCGTGTCCGGGCGTTTGATCCCGCCCTTGGTGGCCCATGCCTGATAGCCCTCGTAAAGGCTGCTCATGAGAACGCGCTCGTCTCGGTCCTCGATAGTGCATTCGTTCACAAACTGCCCGATAACATCCTCCTCAACCCGATACGCTTCGGTGGCCTGCTTCACGCATTGCGGGGTCTTTAGTCCCTCGTCCTGCCAGCGAAGGCAACCTTCAAGCGCCCAGTTGAGAATCCCAGAAAGTTCATCGGCGAGCTTGGCGGCAAGGTTCAGATCTTTCTCGGCATCGCTGATGCGGGTGGTGAAGGGGATCAGTCTGATTCGCCTCCAGATTCCAAGATCGCTTCCTCTAACCGTCGGCTTGTGATTCCCGGAAATCCAGAAGTGATGAGAAGGTGTGAAGTCGAAAAACTCACGGTGAAGAAACCGGGCCGTGATGGTGTCGCCGCCGGTCAACGATTTGATTCTCGACTCAGCGAATGCGGCTCCCTCTTCCAGCTCGGCGGCGATGGCCATACGGCAACCGGCGAGCCGGGCAACGTCATTTGTCGCGGATTGGTTCCGATCCTTCGTGAAGAGGCTTTCCGGCGCGGTCTGGCCATAGTCACCGATCATTCGCTTGACGGTTTCACTGAGTACGCCTTTGCCGTTGCACCCGGAGCCGTGGAGGAAAAATAGGCATTGCTCGCGGTTCGATCCCGTCAACGAGTAGCCGATGGCCGATTGAAGGAATTGAATCAACTCGGCATCGCCAGCGGTGACGGTGGATAAAAACCGCAACCACGTCGGACATGCCGCCTGCGGGGAATAAGCGGTGCCGATCATCTTCGTGATGAGCTTGGAGCGGTCCGGTGTGATTGGCTTACCGACTTTCAGGTCGATCATGCCGTCGGTGGTGCCGATCATCCAAGGGTCCGCGTCAAGATCATTGACGCTAACGGAAACGCCAAGGATGGATTTCAGCATTTCAAGACCGGCGGAAACCTTGCTCGCGTCCATGGATTGAAGCGCGTGCTTCGTGATGGCTTTCGCCGCCATCGGCTCCAATCCGAATGCCTGCGTGCCGGTGATCTTCATCACTGAAACGAAAAGCCTAACCATGCCTCTGTTGGTGTCGGGATTCCATCGCTGGCCGTCCCATAGAAGCCATTGACCGGACTCGGTAACATAACGGAAATTAGATCCTGCATAAGCATGGACTCGCTCCGCATTGCCTGAGTCGGTGGTTGAAAACTTTGTGAGATTTTGGCTGTCCGCTGAATTCTCTGAAATATCAAACACGGTCGAAGGCATCGGACTGGAGAAAACTTTCCCCACCGCGCCTTTCACTTCATTCGGCTGAAATTCCCGGCGGAGTGATCCACTGAAGCTCTCGATCTTGGCGATAGTGTCGCCATCACTCATTCCAGCGAATCGGCAATGCCAACTCGCCTCCATGATCCAGCTATGAATTCCGTTCTCAGGGCAAACCGGAAACGCTTTTGAATTGCCGTTAGACTTGATGGGACGGGCGTGCGGCAAAGGTATCTCCGCCGATGGCGCGGGCGGGACAAACTCTACTGTCGCGCCGTTCCAAGTGCATTCCCTATCAGATGGGATAAAGCATAACCTCCCAGAGTCCTTAGTTGATGGGTCGATCTTCAAGCCGTAGCTTTCGAAGATGTATTTTTCGACGTGGCGGAATGCCTGCTTGTGCTCTTCATCGGTTAGGC
>JAYWDF010000051.1:0-2664 GCA_043779985.1 Akkermansiaceae bacterium
CGGTGGGCTCCGCTGTTCCAGCTCATCACGTGGCCTTCGGGATCCAGTAGGAAGATCGCGTAATCCTGGACACTCTCGATCAGCAGCCGCAGGCGTTCCTCGCTCGCGCTCAGGGATTCTTCCGCGAGCTTCCTTTCGGTGAGATCGCGGGTGATCTTGAGAAACCCCGCCACATCGCCGTTGGTCGCACGGATCGAGGTGATGGTGACGGCGGCCCAGAAGCGGCTGCCATCCTTGCGGAAGCGCCACCCTTCATCCATGAATTTTCCGGTTTCGAAGGCGGTCTGCAGTTCGTGCCCGGGCAGGTTCCGCGCGAGATCTTCCGCGGAATAAAAGCGTGAGAAGTTTTCGCCGACGATTTCGGCCGCGCTGTAACCCTTGAGCCGTGAGGCCCCGGTATTCCAATCCAGGATCGTTCCATCCACACTCATCATGAAAATCGCGTAATCCTCGACGGATGCCACCAGATGATCGAAATGCCCCCTTTGCTCCTTGAGCCAATCCGCGGCCTCCTGCGAACAGGTGAGTCGTGAAGGCAAGTAGGGAGTCATGAGGGAGTGGATCACTTCTTCCGCTGATGTCAACGCGGCAGCATTCTTGAAGGCTGGGCGTGTCCGGCGCTTGCGGGATAAGATCCGCCCCCTCACTAGCAGATTTCGCTTGTTTCCGTGAATGGGGTTAGTTCGCGATGTTTCGGGCTGCAGGCTAGCCCTGCGGGCGGGGGAACCGGGAGGATGGCGAGGGCGCCTGTGGGCTCCTCAACGCGAGGATTTTTGATAGACCCGCACGAAGTCCACATACATGTCGGCGAGGCCGTGGTAACGAGTCAAATCGACCGGCTAGCCGCCGCCGGTTGCGAGGTTGACTAGAAAGAAAAACGCCTGCGATTTGGACAGCGGCAGGGTCGCGTGGCGGCCGACCTCGACGTTGTCGCAATAATAGATCGTGGCGATTTCAGTAATCTTGCAGCCGTATGTGTGGAACGCCTCAAACTAAGTCGAGGAAATGCCTGACTTTCGCATGTGAATCGGTTTTTTCATCGATTCAAAGGCAGCTTTCTCGATTTCCTTCCCAGTTTCGCCCTAATCCCAGCAATGGGGAGTGACCATGTAGATGTCGAATGCTTTTGGCGCGTGCGGTCCTTCTCCGCCGTAAGCTTCGATGATGTCCAGTTCGTCACAGGGGACTTTCCTACCCTTGACGTGATGGGTCATGTAGTCTGTTAGTGGCCAGAACGCCGGCCACGTTCCGACGGCATTCGGCCCGATGAGCCGGCATTCGAAATAACAGGGTGCCCTGGCGGTGATGCCGGTGGCATTGTTTTTCATGGAGGAAATCAAGCCGGAGCTGCCGTCCCTCTCGCTCGCGCGGATCCGCAGATAGGAATTCACTTGGGTAAACGGGTTGTTCGGTTGACCGAATCCCGTGAACCGCAGCGTGCTGAAATCCTGCGATCCGTCCGGCGGCTTGTGGTCGTAATAGGTCGCGTTGGAATCGGTGCTGGAAATCGATAGCGGCCCGCTGAAATCGTCGGCGAATACCAGCGACATGCCTTCCGCCCCCGGCGGAGGGTCCGCAGGCATTCCCTCGTTCCACGAGACGCCGTCCTTGTTGTAGAATTGCAGGTAGCAGTTGTCCTTGAGGGGGCCGTTGTCGCCGCCGATTCCCAGCGTGACCGGGCCGTGTGGGAAATCGTCGGCAGGAAAAACGAATTTGCCATTACCCTCATCATCCAAGGTGACGGTGGAAACGATGGCGTCCGCACCACCGGCATCGCCCTGCTTGCGGCATTTCACGGTTAATGATTTGAAGCCCGGAGCCGACACGGTGACTGCGGTGTCCCCTTTGGCCTCGGAGCAATACTCCGGCGAGGTCACGGATATGGGCAACGCGGCTTGAGCGGCGGCAGCTGCCATCGAAACGCAGCAGCAGAATCCTCGGTTCAGCGTCAGGTTCATTTTTTCGGGTTCGGGTTATCTCAAGATCCTACCCACGAGAATCCGCGATCCTTGCGAAAATTCCGTTATCGGCGCTGGATGATGAATCGATGGGATCCAGCGGGCGACGGCCTAGCTTGGCGGGAAATCCTGCGAAGATACGGGATGAGCGCCAGGGGGTAGGGGGCCTTCCAGCCAGTGGGCAAGATCGGTGACGGCGCGGGGGAACCCGGCGATCTTGGGGACATCTTCCTCATGCCCGCCGTGAAGAAGGTGCCCGGCGGGTTCGCGATGGGTAGAAGGGGTTACAAATTCTGTCATATTTTCTTTTTTCGCATTGCATGAAGCCAGTTCGTTTGCATCCTCCCGCCGTCAGTCACTTTCTCGCAACGTTTCCGACATCGCTTGTGAAAAATTTCACAAGCTCCACCCTCTCAGCCCTGCATCGCCCACCTCATGGCAAATATTTTTCCTCGCTGGTCCAATCTCCTGCCTCTCAAAATCGCTGTCTGCGCGGGGACCGTGGCAGCGGGTGTGGCTCTCGCCTTCGCCTATTACGCGACGCCAAAGACGCTAACGGTAGGCTACCAGCCCGCCCAGCCGATTCCGTTTTCCCATAAAATCCACGTCGATCAGGTCGGCTTGGATTGCCGGTATTGCCACTCGTTTGTCGATGTCGCGGGCCATTCGAACGTGCCGACGGGCAGCACTTGTTGGAATTGCCACC
>JAYWDF010000052.1:0-7766 GCA_043779985.1 Akkermansiaceae bacterium
GTCGCTTGGCCTGCCACGCTTGCCCGCGACACCGATTTCCTGACTCAGGCGGCTTTCAATTCCTATCACTCGGAAACGGAAATGCTGCGTTATTTGAAGCGCTTGGAATCCAAGGACCTCGCGCTCAACGAATCGATGATCGCCCTCGGTTCCTGCACCATGAAGCTCAACGCCACATCGGAAATGATACCGCTGAGCTGGCCGGAAGTCGCTTCACTGCACCCCTTCGTGCCGGCGGACCAGAGCCAAGGGTACCGTGAAATGCTCGCGGTCTTGGAAGGCTGGCTGGCGGAGGTCACCGGTTTCGCCGGCGTTTCCCTCCAACCGAATGCCGGGTCCCAAGGGGAGTATGCCGGATTGCTCGCGATCCGCCGCTATCACCTCGCGCGGGGAGATGCCCACCGTAACATTTGCCTCATCCCCGTTTCGGCCCACGGCACGAATCCAGCTTCCGCAGTGATGACCGGGATGAAAGTCATCGGCGTGAAATGCGACGAGAAGGGCAACATCGACGTCGCCGATCTCGCGGCCCGCACCGAAGAGCACCGCGAACATCTCGCCGCGCTGATGGTCACCTATCCATCGACCCACGGCGTGTTTGAAGAAACCATCCGTTCCATTTGCGAGATCATCCACGATGCCGGTGGCCAGGTGTATATGGACGGCGCGAACATGAATGCCCAAGTCGGCCTCACCTCGCCCGGCATGATCGGCGCGGACGTCTGCCACCTCAATCTCCACAAAACCTTCTGCATCCCCCACGGCGGCGGCGGTCCGGGCGTCGGCCCGATCGGTGTGGCAGCCCAGCTTCTGCCCTATCTCCCCGGTCACGCCGAACTCGATTCCAAGGAGGGCGCCGTCTGTTCCGCACCCTGGGGAAGCGCCTCGATCAATACGATTTCATGGATGTATATCGCGATGATGGGCCCGGATGGCCTGAAGGAAGCCACCGAGGTCGCCATCCTCAATGCGAACTACATCGCCAAACGGCTCGCAGCCTATTTCCCGGTTCTTTATACCGGCAATGAAGGCCTCGTCGCCCATGAATGCATCATCGACGTCCGCCCTCTATCCGATGCCAGCGGCATCACGGTGGAGGACGTGGCCAAGCGCCTGATGGACTATGGCTATCACGCGCCGACCATGAGCTGGCCGGTAGGTGGCACCTTGATGATCGAGCCCACGGAGTCCGAATCGAAGCCCGAGATCGACCGTTTCTGCGAGGCGATGATTTCCATCCACGGAGAAATTTCCGCAGTCATCAGCGGCGAGCTGGATGCCAATGACAATCCGCTCAAGCACGCGCCGCACCCGTGCGAAACCATTTGTGGAAATGAATGGCCACACGCTTACAGCCGTGAGCAAGCCGCGTTTCCGCTTCCCTATCTACGCCAGCACAAGTTCTGGCCGTCGGTAGGCCGCATCGACAACGTCCACGGCGACCGGAATCTGGTATGCACCTGCGACTCCGTGGAAGCTTACGCCGCGGCAAACGCCTGATCCGCAACTCTCATGGAAGCTTCGTCGCCCATCGACTGGACTGAGTGGATCGGCGAGATGCGCGCCACGATCATGTTCATCATCAAGGATGGGCAAATTCTTCTTATTGAGAAAAAGCGCGGGCTCGGCGCGGGAAAAATCAATGGTCCGGGCGGAAAAATCGATCCCGGCGAGACAGCACTAGAGGCGGCCATTCGCGAGACCCAGGAAGAACTTCACGTCACACCGCACGCGCCGAGGAAGTTGGGCGAGCTGCAATTTTCCATGTCGGACTGCCCGGACATCCTTTGTCATGTCTATCGTGCCGATGATTTCAGTGGCACTCCCACGGAGACGGAGGAAGCGGTGCCGGTATGGGCGGCGCTGGATGCGATTCCTTATCACCGGATGTGGGAGGACGACCAACATTGGCTGCCGCTGCTCTTAACCGAGCAATCCTTCCGCGGGCGCTTCGTGTTTGAAGCCGACCACTTGCGCTGGAGCGAAGTAACGACCGACGTGGTGTGGTGAAATAGAAAGGCCGCCCCCTGGTGAGGAGGCGGCCGGAAACAGTCGCTGAATAACAGCGCTTAGAGCGATGCCTTGAGCGAGCTGAACTTGGCATTGAGTTGCGCAAGCTCGGCTTCCACCTTGACGATTTGCTTCCGCAGATCGAACAGCGAGCTCAGCTTGGCGTCAAAGCCACCGGAGACCGAGGCCTTCGCTGCCTTAGGTGCCTTTGCAGCCTTAGGTGCCTTTGCAGCCTTGGGTGCCTTGGGTGCCTTGGGTGCCTTTGCAGCCTTGACGACCTTCGTGAGACCCTTCTTAGGAGCCTTTTGCACGCCTGCTGCCTTCAGCCAAGCCATCACGGTCAGCGGGGAGACATTGTATTTTGCAGCAGCGGTGCTTTGACCACCACGGCCGTTCGCGGCATTGTAGGAAGCGACGAAATCGACCACTCCCTGCTTCTGCTCAGCGGTGTAACGAGTGCCGACTTTGCCCTTGGCAGCCTTTGGAGCCTTTGCTGCCTTCGGGGCCTTTGCTGCCTTCGGGGCCTTTGCTGCCTTCGTAGCCTTTGCTGCCTTCGTAGCCTTCGCTGCCTTCGGGGCTTTCGCTGCCTTGGTCGTGGCGACCGGAGCACCAGCGGCCTTCAACCAGGCGGCAACGGTGATTTGAGAGATTTTGAATTTGGTGGCAGCGGCGGTTTGGCCTCCGCGACCATTTGCCGCGTTGTAACTCACGGCGAAGTCGATGACTTCCTTCTTCTGCGCATCGGTATAACGAACTCCTTTTTGAGTTGCTTTCTTGGTAGTAGTGCTCATGACGGGGCCAAGCTATAAGTGAACAACCCACTAGCAAGCTAAAACTTTAGCACGGGATTACTATATCAAACGTCCCGATTCTCTATCTCCCCGCATTCGATAATATTTCGCAACCGAGCCCGGTCATTCATATCAGCAAGCCAGTGGTCACAACCACTCTCCACCCGCGGGCGGGCTACCACTCCACCGAAGCCGATGAAACTATCCACATCCGGCTGAGTCTCCAAGTCCGAGACGCCATCACCCATCATCACGACGCGCTCGGGCAGCAGCGCCCGCTTCCACTCGCGGATCACTTCATTTTTCCCGAGGTTGCGCGTCGTGGGATAATTCTCTCCATAGCCTTTATAGGAACCATCTTCATTAAAGTAGAGCGGCACGGCTTCCACATGAGCGATACCAAGGTGGTCGGCGAGTGGTTTGATCAAGGGAGCAAAGCCGCCGGACAAGATCACCGGCAGCCAACCTGCAGCTTTGATTTCATCAATCATTTCAACGACGCCCGGGACGATCGTTTCGATATAGAGGGCAGCTACGGCATCACACAACGCCCGGTCCGGACGAATCATTTCCATCCGTCGTGGAAACACTTCGGCAATCGGAATCTCTCCATTCATCGCGGCGTTGGTCAACTCGACGACCCTTGCGAAAACATCACCTCCCTTGCCGCGGGCCAGTTCATCGATTCCCTCAATCGTCGAAAGCGTGGAATCACAATCGATGAAAAACAATTTGCCCCGGGACTTCGTCGCGGGATGAATGACCAACTCGATCCCTTCGCTCACCATGTCGAATAACTCGATCATCTCCGCATTGCCCATGCGAATGCAGCCTTGGCTCACCGGCTGTCCGAGCAACTCTTCATGATTGGTGCCATGAATATAGATAAACCGATCAAAGGTATTCGCATTCTCCGGTTCCATGCCCCCGATCCGGAGAATCCGGCTGAGGACCAGATCGCCTTCGAGACCCACCCCTGGATTCCATACCCCTGCCGGAACGCGTTGTTTAAAAATGGTCGCACTCTTTTCACCGTCGCCGATTTTTTCCAAGACCTGAAAAATTCCGGTCGGAGTCCGATAACTGTCGGCGGAAAACCCCATGCCTTTCGCGGCAGTAGAGATCGTAAAGTGGCGGAGGCAATGCGCGCCCTCGATGACTTTCAATATCTGATCATCGATGGAAACTTCGAGACGGAGTGTGGAGCTCATGGTGGTGTCAAAACAAGCAAGGCATTGTGCCCGCCCATTCCGTGAGAGAGTTTATAGATAGGTCCGCCTGCTTCTAGCGCATGGTCGGGAAGATGAAACCCTGCGGGCATCGACCGTCCGCTCAGATTGGGCGGGACTTGCCGGTCGCGGGCAAAACGTGCGAGAATCACACTTTCCAACAAACCACTCGCACCGATGGTATGACCGGTGAATGGCTTGAGGAGATGCAAGGTCGGCCGGGCATCCGGAAACGCACGGCGCAATGCCGCGGGATCGGCCACCGCCTGCACTGCGGTGCCGGTGGCATGAGGACACACTGCTACGGGAAGCCCATGCAGCCGGATCGCCCTCTCCAACAATTGGGGAGTGCGCCCGCCGTCGGCAGGAATGCCCACCGGATCGCAGGCATCCGCATTGCAACCATAATGGGCGAGACGGGGGAAAGCACCCTCACGATACTCGATCGCCATGGCAGCAGCACCTTCGGCAGGAATGAACCCGGCCGATCGAGCGTGATAGGGATCCAATCCCATGTCGGCAGCCAGCAGACCGGATGCGGCATAGTTATCCAACAAAATGGGAACCAGTGGTAGATCCACCGCCACGGCCAGGGCACGCGGCGCGACGCCGGACTGCACAAGCATCATCGCGATTCCGATGGCATCGAGACCTGCCGCGCACCCGCTGGCGAGAACATGATTCGGCCCGGTGATGCCGAATTCGATGGAAATGGCCGATGCCGGTTCGCTGTGAATTGTATTGCTCGCCGACATCAGCTTGAAAGGCCGCCGCCCCGGCCAAGGGCCCAGCCAGCCCGCCGCATTTCCGCGACTCGTGCCCACCACCAATGCCGCGTCGCGCAAATCCCCGGCACTCCAGCCGGCCTCGGCGATCGCCTCGCGGGCGACATGAAGCGCCGCCATCGTCGCCGGGCTCCATTTCCGATTCACTAACAAAGCACGCGGCTCGATCCACGCGCCCGGCCGCTTCGCATGCGGACTTTCACTTCCAAGCAGTTCGCCCAGTGGGCGGAAGGGCACATGCTGCGCCAGCACGGCTTGGTGATGGGAGGCGAGATCAGTCCCGAGCGTGGAAAGAGCTCCAAGGCCGGTGATCGAGAGCGAGGATGGGAGAGTCACAAGTTAGCGAGCGGTGGATTGACCGCGATCCCGGTTGATTGAATGTTAGAGCGTGATTTGCGCACCGAGTTCCACCACCCGACCGGGCGGAAGTTGGAAATAGGCCGTCGCCGGCGAGGCGTTGCGCGCCATCACCGCGAAGAGTGACAAGCGGAGGCGGTCGAAGAATGTCGCCTTTTTTCCCACGCCATAGGTTTCGCGACCGAGGAAATAAGTCGCCTTGCCCGGTTGGAAGCGCGCGCTCTCCGGCATCCGCAGCTTCAAGGCCGTCGGAACGTCAGGGGTCTCTGCAAAGCCAAAGCGCAGCGTCGCCCGGTGCACGCCGTCACCAAGATCCTCATAGTCCAGTGACTCTCCTGGATTTGCTCGTGGCTGGTCGAGAGTCATCACGTGAAGGAGGATGACTCGCTCGTGGATGACCTGGTTATGCTTTAGATTGTGCAGCAGCGCGGTAGGCACTTGCAGGCCCTTTCCGCTCATATAAATCGCAGTGCCAGAAACCCGGTGGATTTTCCCTTTGTGTAACTCCCGGATTAGATCGGAAATGGGCATCGAGTCCTGCAGAATCCGCAGATACAAGCGCCCGCGCCCCCAGATCCAAATCAGCATGACCGCCATCACGAAGCCGGCGATCAGCAAGGGCAGCCAGCCCAGCGGCCAGATTTTCAAGGCGTTTGCTGATAGGAACGCACCATCCACCAACAAGAATAGAGCGGTTAAGACGCCCGCCTTGAGCTTCGACCAGCCCCACACCACTTGGGCAGCAGAGAAGAATAAAATCGAAGTAATCGTCATGGTGAGCGAGATCGCAATCCCATAGGCCCCGGCGAGCTTCGCCGAAGTCTCGAACATGACCACCAGCAAAATGCAGGCTGCGGCCAGGATGTGATTGATCAATGGCACATAGACCTGCCCCACCGAGTGCTCCGAAGTGTAAAGAATCCGGATCCGCGACATGCAGCCGAGCTGGACCGCCTGGGTCGTGAGTGAAAATGCACCGGATATGAGCGCCTGGCTCGCAATGATCGCCGCACCCGTGGCGAGGATCGTTAGCGGCAATTGCAGCATCGGTGGTGCCAGCAGGAAGAATGGACTGCGAATCGCCGTGGGATCCGCCGTCAGCAACGCCGCTTGTCCGAGGTAGTTCAGAACCAGCGCGGGCAGCACCACCGAGAACCAGCCCACCCGGATGGGCCTCGTTCCGAAATGGCCGAGATCCGCGTAAAGCGCCTCGCCTCCGGTCACAGCCAGAAAGACGGCCGCCAATAAAGGGAACGCGTGTTTCCATTCCCGAAAGAGAAAGGACGCGCCCTCCCAGGGATTGATCGCCCACAACACCTGCGGATGATGCCACAAGGCCCCTAGCCCGAGCAGCGAGAGCACCGCAAACCAAAGTAACACCACCGGCCCGAACAGTTTCCCCACCTGACCCGTCCCGAACCTCTGAATCGAAAACAGCCCGGCTAGGACCAACACCGCCAAGGGCACCGTCCAGCGCTCCAGCGCCGGCGCACTCACCGAAAGACCTTCCACCGCACTGAGCACCGAAATCGCCGGGGTCAGCATCCCGTCCGCATAAATCAACGCCGCCCCTGCCAGACCAAAGAGCAGAATCTTCTTCGGGTCCTCCCCCCCAAGACGCCTGACGGCCCCCCGGATCAAAGTGGAAAGCGCAAGGATCCCGCCCTCACCCTTGTTATCCAACTTCAAAATAATGAAGAGATACTTGGCGGAAACCACCAAGAGCAGCGACCAAACAATCAACGACGCCGCGCCCACCAGATTGCGGGGATCCATCGGTGCCCCGCCGTGAACTCCTGAAAAGCATTCCCGGAATGCATACAGCGGACTCGTTCCGATATCACCGAAAACAATGCCCAGAGCTGCGATCGTAGTCACCGCAAGGTGAGGTGTGTGGCCCGCGTGGCCTCCGTGTGAGTCAGTCATCGTCGCGAAGCGGATCGCTCGCGCGCGCTTCAAAGCATTTCCCCCGGCATCTGACCAGCGAATTAACACTCGTGCCGCCGTCCGTAAAATCCCGATCATAGGTCTTGGCGCGCCCCCCTTACCCGCTCACCCTGCCCCCGACTTACGAATGAGCACCGTTCTGGAAACCATCGATGGCGGCACCCGCTATCTCGAAAAACGCGGAATCGACGACGCCCGCCGCAACATGCAGATGCTGGTCGCCCACCAACTCGGCTGCACCCGCATGGACCTCTACCTCCAGTTCGACCGGCCGATCGAGGAAACCGACCTCTCTCCGCTGCGCGAAACCCTCAAAAAACGCGGCGAAGGCGTGCCCATCCAACACCTGCTCGGCAAAGTCTATTTCCATAAACTCGAATTCAAAACCGACGCCCGCGCCCTCATTCCCCGCCCGGAAACCGAAGAAGTCGTCGAATGGATCCTTAAATGGGACCTCCCCGCCGATTCTCAAATCCTCGACATGGGCTGCGGCTCCGGCGTCCTCGGGCTCAGCCTCGCCGCCGAGCGCCCCGGCTGGCATGTCACGCTCGCCGACGTCTCCGCGGATGCCCTCGCCCTCGCCCGGGAAAACGCCGCCGCCCTCGAAATCACCAACGCCTTTTTCCTCCAAAGCGACCTCTTCAGCG
>JAYWDF010000053.1:0-7763 GCA_043779985.1 Akkermansiaceae bacterium
GCAACTCCGCCCATGCATCAATCCTCATCTTGAAAAGCAATCGTTTGAACATGTGCAATGACAGTTTTCAAAAAGACGGATTTCTGGGACAGGCTCTAAGATAGGGGTGAGACTGCGATCAATCATTCGACCTTGAAATTACGGAATGGATTCCAGGATTTCAAGGTTGAAATCACGCCCTTTCTACGATCGCCAGCAACTGGCGGGCCCGGCTGACGGCCATAAACCAGGAAAAGTGGTCGTAGTCGCTGGCGAGATTGCCGTGGGATGGGAGTCCGATGAGGATGACTGCTTTCGAGTCGAGGCCTTTTGCTTTGTGGATGGAGGTGTGGCGGATGGTGTTGGGGGCGTCCTCCTGTTCCGTGCATTCGCGCAGGTTGTGACCGGCGAGGATGCGGCGGTCGCCGAGCGGGCTCTTGGCGATGTCGGACTGGGCGTGGAGAATGAGCACGTCCGACGGATCGCAGAGGCCGGATTTTTTCCAACGGCTGAGGATGGATTCGACGAGGTCTCGGGCATCGGCCCCGGCGGGAAGCGGGTGGATTTCCGGGTCGGGACCTTCCGAGAGGTGGTCGCCCATCCCAAGTGACTCGATCATGCCGGCGGTGGCCGGGCTGGAGTGTTCGCGGAAAAACTGCCAGAGCGGGCGGGTGTAACGGACTGCGGGATGGAGTCGGACGTGCGCGGGCTGCGACCATGCGGCGGCGAGGGATTCCGGAATGAAGCGATCGGCGGCGCGGAAGGGCGGCCGCTGGGCGGCATCGTAGAAGACTCCGGCGGGGGAGTTTCTGCCCTGATTGAGCAGGAATTGGTAGATGTGCCACCAGCCGGCGGCTTCATCGGGGAGGATGGCGATTTCCTGCGGCCAGCAGGTGTCGTGGTCCTGGCCTTCATCGACGATAAGAGCATCGAAGCCCGGCCAAGTTTTCCGGAGGGCGGGGTCGCGGGAGATTTCGAGGACGAGGCGGGGCAGTTCGACTTCGTAGAAGGCGCGAATGGTTTCCGTGGTGCTGCCGGACGGAGGCAAGGTGGCTGGCGTTCCCGCGAGGGAACAGAGTTCGAGGAAGAGTTCCTCCCAGCCCCTAACGACGACTTCGCCGCGGTCGATCTGGCGGAGGGCGACGATGCGCCGGAGCTGGGCGGTGAGTGCCTTGTTATAGGTGAGGAAAAGCACGCGCTGGCCACCGCCCTCGCGGGCGTGGCGGAAGGCGAGTTCCAGAGCATGCCAGGTCTTGCCGGTGCCGGTGCCGCCGCGGATGAGGAGTTGGCGGTTCCCGGCGAGTTGGTCGAGCAGGGCGAAGCGGGCGGTGAACTGCCGCTCGAAGAGAGCCTCGGTGTGATCCACGAAGGCCCGTTTTTCCTCCGGCAGGGAACCTTGGCCGAAGGCTTCCAGCACGGCGCGCTTTTGAAGCGGATCGACGGGATGACGGACGCGGTCGCCGAAGATCCGCAGCCAGGTGGGAATCCAGTTTTCCAGATCGTTGCCGGTGACGAGCCAGTGGCGCGGAACACCTTGATAGGTTTCTGCATCCACGGGCGCGTTGACGGTCGGCACGCAGAGGGCTTTCACGATGAAGGGTGGATTTCCTTTCGCCTTGATTCCACGGATGACCCCTTGCCACTCGGTGTTGAGCTGTTGGAACGGATCATCTCCCCCGGCGCCCTCCCAGCGGCCGGTTTCCGGGAAATGGCGGGGCAGCGAGCTCTTCACCTCGAGAACCAGCAGGCCACCGGCAGGACCCAGGATGAGGAAATCTCCCTCCCGCTCGGTGCCGCGGTCGTCAGTGAAATAGTAGCCCCAGATGACGGTCCACAAATGGCTCGACTCGGCCAGTCCCCTCAGCAGCTCGGCCACCCGGATTTCAGACTGGCTGCTAGCGTGTGGCGGGCGGTGGAGAATCCATTCGATCATGATTTAAGACACGATGACTAGCAGACCCGTCCGGCCGGGAGCAAGAATTGGATTTCCAAGGGGCTCCGGGATGGGCTTGGGCACCGAAGGGGTGAGTCGGGGAGTTTTCGGATTTTTGAAGGGCGAACATCCGCAGGGCTGGATTCGTTCTTGTTGGCGCGGGTTGTGGGAGTTCTCTTCGCATTGCGCCACGCGCACGCTCATGCAACTTCTCCTCAACGAAGCCATCTATCGAAAAGTCATTGTCGAGCTGCTGCCGCAGACGCAGAAGTTTCTGTGGATCGTCACGGCGGACATCAAGGACCTGCATGTGCCCAAGGGGCGTCGCTTTGTGCCGTTGTTGGAGATTCTTTCCGACCTAGTCGAGACGGGCGTCAGCGTGCGGCTGATGCATGCCAAGGAGCCGGGGCCGCGGTTCCGGGAGGACTTCGACAAGTATCCGAATCTGGTGACGAGTGATTTGTTCGAGCGGATTCTCTGCCCGCGCATCCACACCAAGGCGATCGTCTTCGACGGACGCCACGCTTTCATCGGCTCGGCCAATCTGACGGGCGCCGGCCTCGGGGCGAAAGGGGCGCACAAGCGGAACTTCGAAGCGGGATTTCTCACCTCGGACGCGGGTCACCTCGCGGACATCATGGAGTGGATCGACCAGCTCTATCTGGGGGACTTTTGTCTCAAGTGCCAGCGGCGTTCGGTGTGCCCGGATCCGATTGCGTGAACGGGGCTGGACTGACAAGATGTCCGGGGCTGCGGAGCGATGCTGGGATCGGTCGGGGCTTGATGGACTTCGACCCTGAAAGGCTGTGGACCGAAGCCCTGGACGACTTTTAAAGATGATGCTTGGAAGCGGCGCTCTGGCTTGGCAGAATTCCGGACATGCGCACGAAGGCGGTTTCATTGTTGCAGGAGTTGACGGAGGCTCACTCGGTGTCCGGGCACGAGGATGAGGTGAGGGCGATTTTCGTGGATGAGCTGGAGGAGTGCGGCGAGTTGTCGGCGGACCGGAACGGCTCGGTGTTTTGCGAGACCGGGGCCGCGGGGCCGCGGGTGCTGGTGGCGGGGCACATGGATGAGGTGGGGTTTCTGGTGCAGAATATCACGCCGGACGGGTTCATCCAGTTTCTGGGCATCGGTGGCTGGTGGGAGCATAATTTGCTGTCCCAGCGGGTGGAGATTCTAACTCGCAACGGGGATAAGATTCTGGGTGTGGTGGCGTCGCGGCCGCCACATTTCCTGCCGGAGGCGCAACGGCGGCAGGTGATGACGATCGACCAGATGTTCATCGACGTGGGGGCGGAGTCGCGGCGGGACGTGGTGGAGAATTTCGGGATTTCGTTAGGTGATCCGATCGCGCCGGTGTCGGCGTTTACCGAACTGGTGAGGGAGGACTATTACATGGCGAAGGCGTTCGATAACCGGGTGGGGATGGCGGGGACGATCCAGGCGGGGCAGATTCTATCACAATCGTCGCACCCGAACCGGCTGATCCTTTGTGGCACGGTGCAGGAGGAGGTGGGGCTGCGCGGGGCGAAAACCGCGGCGAATTTCGCGAAGCCGGATGTGGCGATCATCCTCGAAGGGCCGCCGGCGGATGATACGCCGGGATTTGCACGGTCGGACTGCCAAGGGCGGCTTGGCGGCGGCGTGCAGATCCGCTTGTTCGACCCCTCTGCGATCACCAATCCGCGGCTGGCGCGGCTGGCGATCGAAACGGCGCGGGCGGAGGGCATTCCGCACCAGGTGACGGTGCGGCGGAGCGGCGGGACGGACGCGGGGTCGTTCCATGTGGCAAACGAGGGCATCCCTAGCATCGTGCTGGGGGTGCCGGCGCGCTACATTCATTCGCACAATGCGATCATCGATGTGAACGACTATCTGCACATGCTCTCGCTGACGATTGCGCTGGTTAGGCGGCTGGACGAGGAAACTGTCGAGGGCCTGGTGACCTATCTGTAAAGTGCTGGCGGACTGATATTTCGCTGGTGGGGAAGAGTGGTTTGCGCTTGGGTAGGCGGATGAATAAGTTCAATACGACAAGGGGTGGATTCGTGGTGGCGTTGATCGGTCTGGCCGGTATTTTGCCCGTCTCCGCAGAGCTTCCGAGTATGAATGAGAAGGCGTGGCTGGGCTATTTCGTCGGAGTGAAAAACAATAAGTTTCAGTTTGGAGTGACGAGCCAGGGTAAGGCGACGCTGATGGTGATCGGGAAGAAAGGTGAACCGATGACCGGTAAATTGGCGATTCCGGTGGAATTTCGGATCGATGAAACCCTGCCGGACGGAAAAATCGTCGCGCACAAGCTGCTGCCCGAGACCTTGGAATCCGCTCAGCCGGCGACCGACAAGCCGAAGGGGGTGGTCATCCGTGGCAAGGTGAAGGGTGACGCGAGCTTCGAGGTGACCGTGGACGAGGCGCGCGGCGGAATTTCCTTGGGCGGGCACTTGATCGAGCCTGGGACATTGACGAAAAACCCGCTGCGTTTTTGCATCGAAGTGAGGTTTCCTAACGTTTATGCGGATGCAAAGAAGGACGGGGATAAGAAAGTGGTGAAGGCCTTTGAGGATAAAACCAAGGGGGATCGGGTCCAAGTGGCTTGGGCGGATAAGAAGCGCAAGAAGTTGGACACGGCAGAAAGCATCGACGCCACCTCAAAGGACATCAACGGCGAGGGAATTGTTGCGACGGAAGTTGAATTCGCCTCCTATGATGATCGGAAATTTGAATTCACCGCGACGGAGAATTCGCTGATGACACTCTCAAATAAGCAGCCGGGGGCGCTGCGGGATGGATTTTCGCTCACTTGGGCGGCGGATCCTGCCAAGGACCCTCAAGCGAGATGCCGCCTTAATCTCGAGATGAAGTGAGGTTGGCACAAGCGGGGCTTTGACGGTGTGCGATAGAGGTGCCTTGGAGGGCTGCTATTGAGGATGCGCCCGCTCACGCTTCGTGTGCTGGGGATTCTTGGGCATGAGGTGCGCTGTTCAAGCCGGGCGGGGCTTGCGGCGTGTGGTCAGCGGTTCAAGGTGCCAGCGGGTTTTTTATGGAAACGAGACTAGGGGATGCTCCGAAATGCAGACGCCGATGGTGCAAAATTGGGAAAGGCACTTTTTTGTTCGATCGAACATCTTTTTCTTGCTATCTGGCAGAATCTTCGTCACACATTCCGCAACACAAACAATCTCCCATGGCCGCCAAACAAACACCGCAAGAATCCGCCTCCGAAAAGCTCAACGAAGCCCGCAAGCGCAACCTCGATCTCGCTATCTCGCACATTCAGAAAGAGTTCGGGGAATCCGCCATCATGCGCTTGGGAGATGACCGGTGTGTCGACGTGGACGTGATTCCTACCGGAAATCTGTTGATTGACCGCGCGTTGGGCGTGGGTGGGTTCCCCTGCGGCCGGATCGTGGAAGTGTTCGGTCCGGAATCTTCCGGCAAGACTACCTTGACGCTTACCGTCATCGCTCAAGCTCAAAAACGCGGTGGGCTCGCGGCCTTCATTGACGTGGAGCACGCCCTCGATCCTCAATATGCCCGTAAGCTTGGGGTTAACCTCGATGATCTCCTGGTTTCTCAGCCTTCCTCGGGTGAAGAAGCCCTGCAAATTTGTGAGGCGCTGGTGCGTTCGAACGCGATCGCGGTGATCGTGCTGGATTCGGTCGCGGCGCTCGTCACCAAGCAGGAGCTCGACGGCGAGATCGGCGACTCCACAGTGGGAGCCCAAGCGCGGCTCATGAGCGCCGCGATGCGGAAGCTCACGGCGCTGATTTCCAAGGCGCAGACGGTCTGTATTTTCACCAACCAGATTCGTGAGAAAATCGGTGTCATGTTCGGTAACCCTGAAACCACTCCGGGTGGCCGAGCATTGAAATTCTTCTCGTCGGTGCGTGTCGATATCCGCCGGATCGGGGCGATTAAATCGACCGATGGCGTGGTCACGGGTAACCGGACCAAGGTCAAGATCGTCAAAAACAAGGTTGCGGCACCGTTTACCGAGGCTGAGTTCGATATCATGTATAACGAGGGGATCTCATCCACCGGATCGCTGCTCGACCTCGCCTTGGAAATGGAAATTGTCCAGAAGCGTGGCTCGTGGTTCAGTTACAATGGCACTCAGCTCGCCCAAGGTCGGGATGCTGCCAAAGAGCTGCTCAAGGGAGATCCTGTCCTCTACGCCGACATCGAAGGTAAGGTTAAAGAGGGCCTGGAAGCAAAAAAGAAGAAGTAATTGAAAGGGTTCGAGCGGGCTCGAACTTCCCGGCTGGCGGGTGTTTACTGACTGCGTTGCCGAATGGATTCGGTGGCGCGGTCGGGTTGCTACCTGCCGGGGACGGGTTACGATGCGATCGCTGGATCGGGCGGGGGAGGCGGCCCAAAGATGGGTCATTTCCCGAGTGCCAGTGCAGGCGGGGCTAGGCGGAGGAGGCCTTACTGCAGCTCGATCATCCAATAGGAGTCGGTTTTCACACCATCGGCCAGTCGTGGATTTCCGGGCTCGTCCGGAGTGATGGTCCACATGACTGACTTGAAATAATGGGTGTCATCGGCAGCCAATGGGTCGATGCCGCCAGTTCCATCACATTTGAAGCAGAATTCCAGCCTGAAGCGGCTGGCCGGGGATTTCCTGGATCCTGCGGGGTGATCGACCTCAGCTCCGTGAAGTCTTCTTGGTTGAGCTGGACCTTGCGCGGGCAAAATGTCTGGCTATCAAAAGGCTCCTTTCGGCCGCCGGATCGCCAAATACGGCGGCAGTCAGGACCCTGGCTGCCAAGGTCACGATGCGGACGGGATTCAATTCTGAACGGTGATATTTACTGGGGGCAGCGGTGGAAACTGCGGGTCAATTCATGTTGGCTTTCGCCCGGCGCCGCCGGTGACTGGGGTACTTCGTGTAAGTTTCAGCCCCGCGATCTACCGTAAATAAGGGGCAATTCGGGGTTACAAAGTGGAAGGGCTATGCGGGAGGCGTCAGGGCCCTACATTAGAGCCTGTCCCAGGCTTGGTGAGTCCTTGTGGCACAATGCTTTAGCAGTGGAAAAAAGGGGGCATGGAAGCCCAAAAAGACTCCCATGCCCGAAATCCGAGGTTTATGACTTGGTCATACCACCAAATCCAAGTTAGAACGGTGATTTCCCTCACCTATCAATACGGCCTTCGTCCAGCACTTCCTTGAGTTTATGGCCCACTTGACTACCGCGAGCTGCGCACCCTTTTGCAACGCGTCGACAGCATCCTCTTTGCTTCGAGTCTCGAAGAGGAATTCATCACACTAACTCTTGTCGAGCGCGGAATTGACACCCGGAGCACCACCGCCGAGCGCTTGGAACGCTTCGCGAAACACAGCGTGCTCGCCTTGCGGACCAACATCGCCCGCACCCTGATGAAAGCCAACACCCTCATTCGTAAGCACGGCTTGAAGCACCGCACGCCCCGGGAACCACTGGCATTCCTCAGCGAAATGAACACCCTGTGCATGAAGAGGACAGTCAAAAGCCACGCTGCGGATGGCAGGAAACATCGCAAGAAAGTGCTGCGCGAAATGAAAGCTCTTGAGAAACGGATCGCCGCCCATGCTCGGACGCATGTCAAGATCCTCAAGTCGCGTCGCGAGGAAACTGATCTGGCGGAACCTCAGGCGCAACTCATCATCAAGCGAATCTATTATTTGTTAGTGTAGCTTCCCGCTGCCATCAAGCAAGCCCACGAACACATTATCGACGGACACCACGTCTCCGATGAGGACAAGATCCTCAGCCTTTACGACGACCAGATCAACGTCATCAAACGCGGCAAAGACGGTGCCGAAGTTGAATTCGGCAACAAGCTCTGGCTTGGTGAAACCCGCGAA
>JAYWDF010000054.1:0-2654 GCA_043779985.1 Akkermansiaceae bacterium
AAACACCCGTCAGAGCTCACCCTGTCCCAATCCGCCCTGCTCGCCGGCATCGTCCGCGGGCCGGATTCTTTCAATCCATTCAGCTCGATGGAAGCCGCCACCCGCGAGCGCGGCACCACCCTGGACCGCATGGTCACGGCAGGGGTCATCACCCAGGCGGAAGCCGCCACCGCCAAGGCCGAACCCATCGAAGTCCGGCCCAAGTGGCGCCGCGAAGCGCAGGAATCCTACGCAATGGACGCCATCCGCCGCGATCTGGAAGTCATTCTCGAGAAGGAAAATATCGAGCTCGGCGGGCTCAATATCACCACCACCATCGACCTCCGGATCCAGCACAAGGGCGAGGAAGCACTGGACAAAAAGCTCCGTGAAGTCGAGCGCCTCTCCGGCTACCCCCACCAAACGCGCGCCGCTTGGCGGGACATCCCAGAGGACAAGCGCAAGGAACCCGAATACATCCAAGGGGCCGCCGTTGTCATCGAAAACCGCACCGGAGCCGTGCTCGCCGTCATCGGCGGTCGCGACGCGAACGAATCGCGCTTCAACCGCGCCACCCAGGCCCGCCGCCAGCTCGGCTCGATCTTCAAGCCCTTCGTCTATCTCGCCGCCTTCGACCGCGGCCTCCGCCCGGACACGAACATCAGCGACGGCCCGATCGAAGCTGGCGAAATCCAAGGCGGCGGCACTTGGCGCCCACAGAACTCGGACGGCAAGTTCGGTGGCATGGAGCCGGTTTCCACCGGCCTGATCCGCTCGCGCAACACCATGTCCGTCCGCGTCGGCAACTACGCCGGAATCCCCCAGGTGAAGGAAGTGTCCCGGATGGCGGGCTTCACCACCCCCATGCCCGACAAGCCATCATCCTTCCTCGGCTCTTGGGAAGCCTCGCCTTGGGAGGTCGCCACCGCCTACACCATTTTCCCGAACGCCGGCACCCGCTACCGCCCCTATCTGATTTCTGAAATCAAGGACCGCGACGGCAACATCCTCTACACCACTCCCCAGCTTTCCTATCCAGCCGCCAAGGAGGGCTCGGCGTGGTCGGTGTCCAGGATTCTCACCGAAGTCGCGACGCATGGCACCGCCGCCTCCATCGGCCGCCTGGGCTTCGACAAGCCCTGCGGCGGCAAAACCGGCACCACTAACGAATTCAAGGACGCGTGGTTCTCCGCCTACACCTCGACTCTAACGTGCGCCGTGTGGGTCGGCTTCGACACCCCCACGAAAACCATCCAAGGCGGCTATGGCGCCACCCTTTCCCTACCCGTCTGGGTGGACATCATGAAAACCGCAGACCGCCTCGGCTACAAAGCCGGCAAGCTCAACAGCAAGATGAACCTCGTGGAAATGGAGCTGTGCCGCCTATCAGGCAAGCGCGCCACCGCGGGCTGCCGGCAAGCCGGCACCGCCTACACCGATCAGGTCCCTGGCGACATCGCCCTGCCGGAAAACGACCTTTGCCCGCTCCACCCGGCCAAGGCCTTGGCAGTCGACGAGTCCGCACTCACCGCTCCTCCTGCTGCCGGCCCGCTGCGCGCACTGCCGGTGGAAGAGGAAGACCTGGATATCCCGCTAAAAGCCATCCCGGTCGAATAAATTCCACCGCCCCGCGTTTCAGCGTCTCAGCTTTTTAGTTTTCCGCATTTACCCGAAAATGTCCACCTGGCGTCCCATTCACCCCCCATCGTTGTGGAAGCGCTGGCTTCCCGAGTGGTTGCATGGACCGGTGCGCTTGCTATTCCAACTCTCTATCGCAGGTTTCGTCGTCTTGTTCGGTTTCGCGTTTTTCTACTTCATGCTCGCGATGCGCTTCGACATGGACGAGGTCGCCAAGCTGCCGGCCGGAACAACGTTCTATGACCGCAAGGGCGTCGAAATCACCGCCCCCGGTGGCAACGGCCGCAAACTGGTAAAGCGGGAGGATATCCCGGTTTTCCTCGTGAACTCGCTGCGCGCCCGCGAAGACGCCCGCTTTTTCGAACACAGCGGCGTGGACGTCAAGGGCCTGCTCCGCGCGACCGTTAGAAACATCAAGGACCGCGACTTCACCCAGGGTGCCTCCACCCTCAGCATGCAGCTCGCGCGCAACAGCTTCAAAATGAAGCAGAAATCGCTGCACCGGAAGTTCCTGGAAATCGCCCTAACCTTACGGGTCGAGGCGAGATATACCAAAGATGAAATTCTCACCCACTACCTGAACCGCATCTACTTCGGGGCCGGGGCGGACGGCATCGAGCAAGCGGCGCGAACCTACTTCGGGAAAACCACCCGCGATCTCAACGAGGGCGAGTGCGCGATGATCGTCGGGATCATCCGCGGCCCGCACATTTTCTCACCGTTTCGGAACCTCGATGCCGCCATCGAACAGCGCAACCAAACGCTCAACCGCCTCATCGCCATGGGCCTGATCGACACCGCCCGCCGCGACGCCATCATCGCCGTGCCCGTCAAACTCGTCAACGAGGAGCAGCGCGAGACCCAAACATCCTACGCCCTCCAAGCGGTCCGCCGCGAGCTCGACCACATCCTCGAAGCGGACGATATCCAACTCGGCGGCTTGCATGTCCATACCACGCTCGATGCTGGCTGGCAGAATCGCTTGGAGGTGGAACTCACCCGCGCGGTCGAGGATCTGGAGCATGAAAAGGGCTGGC
>JAYWDF010000055.1:0-2654 GCA_043779985.1 Akkermansiaceae bacterium
GTGTAATTTGGCGGGCACCTGTCCGATTGTGCACATCCTCAGAATCGTACAATTTTAAAATTCACTAACCGATAAATAAAATATTACACGACACTAGCACCCAGGCCACCGCAGGGGCCTCGTCCCGCACCACCTACCGCGATGCCAGCGGTCGCACCCAAGGCAGCGCCGACACCCAGACTGGCAGCGGCTCCGCCACCAGCACCCAATACCGCGATGCCTCGGGACGCCTCACTGGCAGCTCCACCACCAGCGGGAGTTCATCGGGATCATTCACCGGCAGCCAACGCGACAGCTCAGGTCGTCTGACAGGAAGCAGCACAGGCAGCGGAAAATGCAACGCCGTGACGGGTGCGCCGTTCCACCAGGGCCGGTGAAGTGACAGCGCGCATGTGCCGCATTTTCTCCGCGCCGGACTTCGTCCCCGTTTCCAGCACCGCCTGCGCCGACCGCGTAAGCGGCTTTCTGCTGGAAAGACTTCGAGCGCTCGACGGCGTCCCGCTCCCGATCCAGTTGCCAAAAATGCACCTTTCATCCGGATTTCGGGCGGCCGGGGCGGATTCCGGCGGCGGAGGGTGATTCCGCCCGGATACAAAAAAAGCCCTGTAAACCAGGGCTTTTGAAGGTTTTAAAGGTGGTCGGGCTGGCGGGATTCGAACCCACGACCCCCTGCCCCCCAGGCAGGTGCGCTACCAGACTGCGCTACAGCCCGTTTCACAAACGGGAGCTGAAGGAAACAGGGTAAATGCGGATTGGCAAGCACCGAAAATCATGACATCTCAAGCAGATGAATCGCATCAAGACCGCCATCGTCGGAGCCAGTGGCTACACCGGGATGGAATTGCTCCGCTTGCTCTTGGTCCATCCCGGCGTCGAGCTCGTGGCCGCGACCTCGCGCCAAGAGGCGGGCAGATCGCTTGCCGCGGTATTCCCTCGTTTCCGCAAGGCCCCGGGCGCGGAACTCACCTTCATCGCGCCGGATCCGGACGCCATCGCGGCGACCGGAGCTCAGGTGGCTTTCCTCGCACTTCCTCACGGCGTCGCGGCGGAAATCGCCCGCGCCTTGCTGGATCGTGGCTTGCGTGTGATCGACCTGAGCGCGGATTTCCGCCTGCGTAATGCTGCGGTTTACGAGGAGTTTTACGATCATCCGCACCCGGCACCCGACATGCTGGCAGAGGCGGTTTATGGCTTGCCGGAAATCCGCGCGGCGGAAATCACAGCTGCTAGATTGGTCGCCGCGCCGGGTTGTTATCCGACCAGTATCCTGCTACCGCTGCTGCCGTTGCTGAGAGAGAATCTGATCGATCCCTCCACCATCGTCGCCAACTCGATGAGCGGCGTCAGCGGTGCCGGACGCAAGGCCGACCTCAGTCTGTTATTTTGCGAGTGTAACGAAAGCGTCCGTGCCTATGGCGTGCCCAAGCATCGCCATCTCTCGGAAATCGAGCAAGAGCTCAGCCTTGCCGCTCGAGAAACTGTTACCATCTCGTTCCTCCCGCATCTGATTCCTGTTAATTCCGGCATCGTCACCACGACCACGGTGAAGCTGCGGGAGGGTGTCTCGCCGGATGCGATCGACGCCGCCCTCGACCACGCTTATCACGACGCCGCCTTCGTTCGTCTGCTAGGGCGCGGCGGCTGTGCGGATACCAAGAATGTGACGCGCACCAATTTCATCGACATCGGCTGGCAGCACGACCCGCGGACGGGACGGGTTATCTTAATGAGCGCCGAAGACAACCTCGGCAAAGGTGCCGGCGGGCAGGCGGTCCAATGTTTCAACCTGATGTTTGGCTTCGATCCCATAGATGGGTTGCAAAATTTCTAAGGGCGTCTCACTCTGGTGCGCTTTCCCCCCTAATCCCGTCATGGACTTCCCATTTTCTAGAATCAAAGGCGGCGTCGGTGCGCCCCATGGATTTCTCACCAGTGCTGTCAGCTGCGGCATTAAAAACCCCGACAGCAAGCGGCTCGATCTGGCGCTGATCTACTCGGAGAAACCCTGCACTTCCGCCGGGACCTTCACCACCAACCGGGTCAAAGCCGCGCCTGTCCGCGTGTCCCAAGCGAACCTCCGCAAGGGCGATCTGCGCGCGATCATTGCCAACTCCGGCAACGCAAACGCCTGCACCGGGGTACAGGGTATTCGCGACGCCCACGCCATGTGCGACGCCGTGGCCAAGCCGCTCAAGCTCAAGCGCACACAAATCGGCGTGGCCTCCACCGGCGTGATCGGCTTGCCGATGCCGATGATGCGCTTCGAGCCGAACTATGACGAACTCCTCGAGCGGCTCGGCCCGAAAAACGGCCCTCAGGTCGCTGCGGCGATCATCACCAGTGACACCCATGCCAAGGAAATCGCCATTTCCTTCGACCTTGGCGAGCACCGCGTCCGTCTCGGCGGCTGTGTCAAAGGCGCGGGGATGATTTCTCCGAGCATGGCCACCATGCTTTGCTTCATCACGACGGATGCGAACATCCCGAGTGAAGCACTCCGCAAGGCGGTCCTCGAGTGTGTGGAGGACAGTTTCAACCGCATCACCATCGACGGCGACATGTCCACCAACGACACCGTCCTGGTCTTGGCGAACGGTGCCTCCGGGATGCCGTCGATCCGCCGCAACAGCGCGAACTGCAAACAATTCCGCCAG
>JAYWDF010000056.1:0-2653 GCA_043779985.1 Akkermansiaceae bacterium
GTGGCCATCAATTTCCTTGCCTAACGCATAGGCCATCCACGGCGGGGAGGGAAGCCCGAATTCAAAATGGGGACGTTAAATGGGGCGATTGTGCGGGGGTAGACTGCATTCTTACCCGCCCATTGATTCGGAGCGGCAGAGCCAGACTTCCCCTAATCCGCCGTGCCCGAGAAACGGATGAGTAATAGCCGTCGAGGATCTGGGAGTCGGAGGGGTGGACGCTCATGCAGCGGTGTGATCCTCCGAAACGCGGGGGGAGCTGACAACAAGGAATGCGGGCGTAGGGAAGTTGGACACATGAAGCTTTTTCAATACTCGCACCCACGGATTCAAATCCGCCACAAGTGGCCGATTTGACGGCGTTCTAAAAATTCGGCGGCGAGTCGTTGCGTGGCTGGGGTAAAAAAAAGACCGCTGCCCGATTCACCACCATTCGCCCTCCCGTCAACCCTCAAAAGAGCTGGCAGGAGGGCCGGTTCGGCATGGCCTCACGGCAAACCGAAATTCAGGCGGCGACGGCGGGTGCGGGTGTTCCGCTCGCAGTGTCCTCTGTCACTGTCTCCTCGTTGAAGCGCAGGCTCATGAGCAGGCAGAAGTTGCCGGATGGGCCGGTGGCCATGCCGGGGTTGAGCTTGTCCACGAGGCGGAGCGTGGGACCGATTTCTAATGCGTCTGCCAGATACTTCGGTTCGAAGGCAATCACAGGCGGCTGTCCGTCGATGGTGACGGGAGTCTGGAGGGTCGCGCCTACGGTGTCGTAATCGCGGTGGGTCAGGGTGAGGTGGCCTGGCACTTCCCATGTGAGGCGCACTGAGTTCGACTTGCCCTTCAACGACCGCAGCCACGTGATGAGTGCGGAGCGGTGGGTTTCCGGCACAGTGACGGACTGTGGCAGGTGGCTGGGAATCACATTGCGGTAGTTCGGGTAGTGGCCCTCGATGGTTTTGGCGATGAACGTGTGCGGCCCCGAACGGAACTGGATGTGGGTGCCGTTGTCATCGTCCGGTTGCAGGACTGCGGCGTCGCGGATGTTGAAGTCCGGATGGACTAGGACATGCACGGCGGAGTTGGGCAGCACGAACTCCCGGTTAGGAACTCGGGCGGGTGTGCCGGCCAATCGTTTGCCATCGGTAGCGATGAGCATGCCGCCGTCGTCCGGCGTGAAATGCACGCCGTTGAGCACGTAGCGGGTGGCATCGGTGGAGGCGCACCCAGCGACGATGCCGAGGGCGACGAAGGTTTCCTTGGGCAGGGCTGTGATCCGTCCTTCGACGATGGGTCGTGCGGGAAAATCTTCCGCTGTCACGACCAGGTGATAGACGGATTTTACGGACAGGCCGCAGCAGGACGTGGTGAGCGTCAGCGTAATACCGTCGGCGTTGGTTTGGTAGGCGAAGTGCGCGGAGCTCCCTTTGTCACCGCGTGCCGCAACCTTGAGGGCTTCGGCGGGGATGAGGAAGCGTCCGAGGGGGGACAGGCCAATGATGGCGGTGACGCGGGTTTCCAGCCAGTGGTCGAGATCGGTGACTGCCAGGGACAACCCGGCAGCATCGATGGTGGCGAGCACGTGGGTGAGAACTGGCAGGGTGAAGCGCTCGAAGCGGAGCCGGGTGAGCAGCTTGCGGGCGGCGGAAATGTGGAATATGGGGATGGTGAGGTTCATGTTTTTTTGGGAGTTATAGGTTAGGAGTTATTGGTTATTGGGGGAGGAGAAAGAGGTAGCGCGGCCTCGCTGAGGGCGCATGCGGGTGAGTTGCGAATGAGTGATGCCGAGGAGAGACAAATTGGCTTTCTCTTGGACTAGACATTCACACTTCACCCGCATGCGGTTTTATCAAAACCGCGCTATCTTGGATCGCGGCTTTTACCCGACGGGTTTGATGTAGGCGTTGAGGCCGACGATGACGGGCGAGCCGTTGATTTTGACTTCGGTGACGTGGTTGCCGTTGCTGCTGGCGACCGTGAGCGTCTTGCCGGTGGAAGACGGACGCGGGGCGTGCAGCGGAATTTCTATGTGGAGGACGTTGTCCTTGATGGTGGTTTTCATGGGATGGAATGAGGTTGAGAGTTAGGAGTTATTTGTTATTGGTGGGGAGAAGAAGCAGGTGATCGGCTTCGATCCATTCGGTGGGTTGGAAGACAAGCCCCGGAACGAGCGCCTGGATACGGACCCGGTGCAGTCATCGGGAGCCTCGATGACAAAACGTTCGTATTTCTCGTCGCCCGGATCCTGCCACTCGGGCACGATCTGAACTCGGTCGCCGACTTTGAGGGGTTCGGTGCCGTTTCGGGGTATCGGTTGTTTCATGACCGGAGGTAGGTGGTGTCCTTGCGTTGGAAGAGGCTGTGAGCTTCTTCTTCGGTGAGCCCGGTGAACTCGGAGGGCTGGAACGAGACCTCGTCGGGGAAGAACGAGAACAGGCGTTTGGTGGAGCCGTCTTCGAACGTGGCGACGACCTCGGGCATGGGATCGAACATGCCTTCCGGCATCGGCCGAGGCATTTTTGTGATAGTGGCACTATTGATTTTCATGGGATGGTTGGGTGTTGCTGGTGATTGAAATAGAAATGGGCCGCCACGAAGCATCGGGGGATACTTCATGGCGGCCCGGTGTTTCCCCGGTCACGCTGGGCGTGTCGTGCGACCGGGCTTG
>JAYWDF010000057.1:0-2651 GCA_043779985.1 Akkermansiaceae bacterium
AGGCCGAAGCGGCGCTGGGGATCAGCCCCGACCGGTTCATCCGGACGACCGACCCGGACCACGTCGAATCGGCCCAGGAGATGGTCCGTCGCGCGCACGCCAACGGCGATATCTATCTCGGCACGTACGAGGGCTGGTACTGCCCGAACGAGGGATTTCGCAACGCCACCGACGTGGTCGAGACGGCCCTCGGCACGATCTGCCCGAACCATCCCGGAGTGCCGCTCCAATGGCTGACCGAGCGGAACTGGTTCTTCCGCCTGTCGGCCTACCAGGAGCGCCTCGAGCGCCACTTCGCGGAGAACGGCGAGACCTCGTTGCGCGCCGACGGCAGCTGGGACCCTGACGCCGGCAAGATCTACGTCTGGTTCGACGCCCTCATCAACTACATCTCCTTCGCCGGCTACCACGCCGCCCCCGAGGCCGGCCTCCCCGACTTCGCCACGCTCTGGCCCGCCGACAGCCGCCCGCTTCACATCATCGGCAAGGACATCCTCATCCCCGCCCACGGCATCTACTGGCTCTGCATGCTCCACGCCATGGGCTTCACCGATGCCCAAATGCCCCGCCTCCTCGTCCACGGCTGGTGGAACATCCGCGGTGAAAAAATGGCCAAGTCCACCGGCAACGTCGTCGATCCGAACGAACTCGCCGACAAGTTCGGCGTCGAGGCGCTGCGCTACTACCTCATGCGCGACATCGTCACCGGCAAGGACTCCGACTTCGACATGGACCGCCTCGTCATGCTCTACAATACCGAGCTCGCCAACGAACTCGGCAACCTCTGCAACCGCGCCCTCAACATGAGCCTGCGCTTCACCGCCGGCGTCCTCCAGCACGGCGGCCCGCTCACCCCGGACGACACCGTCCTGCAGGCCTTCCTCACCGAGTCCACCGCCGCCTATCAGGCCGCCATGGACGACTTCGACGTCTCCAAAGCCCTCGAGTCCCTCAACCGCCACATCGTCCACTGCAACCAGTACGCCGAGCGGATGAAGCCCTGGGAAATGAACAAGGACCCGGAGAACAAAGCCCGTGTCGCCACCGTGCTCTATCACTTCGCCGAGAGCGTCGCCCACATGGCTGTGCTCATCTCCCCCATCCTGCCGGAAATCACCGCCAAGCTCGCCGCCCAGCTCAATCTCCCCGCGCTCACCCGCCTCAAGCTCGGCGACCTCCACTGGGGCCTCCTCCCCGACGGCCACGCCATCGGCACCCCCCTGCCCATCTTCCCGCGCATCCTCATCGAGAAAGCCTGAGTCCAAGCCGGGAAACCGCGAATGAAAACGAATCGACGCGAATAAAATCTAAAAAATCAGAAGGTTATGGAACCTGCGTTCATCATCCACAGGCCGAACCTGCTGATGCTTGGAACCCGTTGAAAATCAGCGTCCACGCGTGTCCATTCGCGGTTTCAGTTTCCCATTCAGGACGGCGGAGGTGAGTGAGTTCATGACCGATTCATCACTTCGGATGAAACTCCGGGATTGCCCGAATCATGAACTCGTCAAACAAGGGCACAGTAAAGGCCATGTCTCCGTGAGCGGGACTGTAGACCATCCCTTTCTTGATCAATTTCGCCCGCACGGGGCCCAGACTGGTGACTTTAACTCCCAATTTATCAGCGATATCCCCAGTGCGATGAGCGCCAGGTCCCAGTTCGGCAATCGCTCGAAGAAAGTGCTTTTCGCCAGGCGTCAAACGGTCAAACCGGACCCGGAAAAAATTCAGATCCAACCGGGGAATGACTGTGGCGGTGGCATTTTGCACGACCTGCAGGGTGATCGAGTTAGTCGGGGCCAGATTCCATGATTGATAACCCCATTCCTGAAGGAAGTAGGGATAACCCTTCGTCAGGCGATACACTTCTTCCAACGCCATTTCATCGAAATCGACATCAGCAGCCAGTGCCGGATCACGCAGCGCCTTTGCACTTTCTTCCTCGGTGAGCGCTCCTATATCCGGAAAGCTGAACAACCGTTCGGCATACGATTTGGATTCGCCAGCCATTCCCGGAAGAATCGGCAATCCTGCCCCCAGTAGCACCAAGGGAAGTTGGCGTTGCTGCACCTTATGCATCGCCATGATCAAGGCACCGAGCTCTTTTTGGCTGAAATACTGAAGCTCATCGATAAGAACGGCTATCGCGGTTTGCCTCTCTTCGGCTGCTTCCGCAAGCGCGACAAAGAGATTGGGAAGATCAATTTCCAAGTCTCCACTGTCTGCCGAACCTTGCTCGGGGTCCACGTCCAATCCGATGGTGATGTCGTTATAGCTGATTTTGAGGGCTCCAAGAAAGCTTCGCAAAACGCGCAGGCCCCGCTTGGCCTTGTCTCCGGCTCCCGCGATCCGGTCCAGCTCAAACAGCAGACTCCGAAAATACGGAGCAATCAGCGGGCCGAGAGGTTTATTCTCGTGTGCCTCGATGACGATGGTGTGATAGCCATCGTCTTTTGCCAAACGCTCGATTTCGTTGAGCAATACGGTCTTACCTACCCCGCGAAGGCCGGTCAGTAACATGCTCTTCTCGGGCCGCTTAATTTTGACCCTTCCAAGAAGGATTCGGGCCTGCTCAAGAATGGCGTCACGGCCGACTAGCTCAGGCGGCGGAGCTCCTGCTCCGGGCGAAAACGGATTCTTGATTGGATTCA
>JAYWDF010000058.1:0-2651 GCA_043779985.1 Akkermansiaceae bacterium
CCCGAACGCTGTTGACCTTGTTCATGATGATTCTGTGTTTCGGTTGCGCTACGCACTCGGTGCTCCAGTTGCCTGAGGCTCGGTGTTTCAGTATCCCAGTAAGAGCGAAAGAGTCGGTTGCTCCGTGCTTTTCTTTCGCTCGCTTCTCACCGATCTACTGAAGCACCGAGCGGCGCAGCCGCCACCGGGCCAAAGGCAACCTTCCTACCTCACCCGCCTCGCCATCACGATCCCCAGTCCGGTCTGGCAGCCGAAATGGTTTGCCGTTGCTGCTGTCTTCAAATCGATGTCATCATGCATGACTTCAGAATCATCCAGATAGCTGAATTTTTCAATTTCCCAACCCTCTTGAAACCACCCGATCAATGTCGCCGTCGCAAAGATCCTGTGGGCGTTGAACTCGATTCGTTGCGGACCGATGGGCGTTGATAGATAGAGCACGCCACCGGGTTTGACCATGCGCTTGAGCTGTTCGAGGCCTTTCAAGTGCCCGTCGGGATCGAGGGGGTCGCCGTAGCGTCCCAGTCCGAAATGCTCGATCGTGTGAAGGCATGAGAGAGAGTCGGTGCATGCGGTCCATTTGGCCGGCAGCTCAGCCATCAGATCAAGTTGGTGGAATCGGACGTTCGGAACCTTCAGCGGTTGTGGGCGGATATCAATCACTTCGACCTCGCGGAACACCGAGAGGTGGCCGATGAAGCCGTCTAATCTGGATCCGGCATCGACGTGACGAAGCGGTCGGGCATCGTGAATCCAGCGGGCGACCCGTTGGTCTTGATAGAAATAAGCCCCGAGTGAACCGGATGTTTCATCCCATTCGGTCAGGATCGGAAGTTCGGTGCACCAGGGGAATGAGCCGTCGCCAATGATCCGGGTGAATTCTGCCCGGTCGCGGGCGTAGCGCCGCCAACCACGGATGGCGGAGACCAATCGCCGGGGGTGGATCCCGGCATTGCGAAGAATAGCGCGAAGCATGGTGAGATTTTTGATTGATGACAAGAGAGGCACTCAGTGTGCCCCCGTAGTGAGTGGTGGGGGAGTTTTACGTCCTCGATTTCGAATCCCCATGATATCTGGAAATCAAAATCACTCGCTCGCAATAGCGCTGCGAAACACCCCGATCATCTTCGCCGCCACTTTTTCCGCCGCATAGGTTTCACGCAACTTCACCCCGCAAGCGTGAATTTCCGCCGGGTTCATTGCCATGACCTCGTCCAAGGCGGATAGAAGTGATATGGAGCTTTCGAGTGAAAAGCCGCCTTTGTGAGTAGCTACGCTGAGGATTTCCTCGACTGAGGTGCCTCTGACAAAACACACCGGCGTGCCGAGGTAGTAGGCCTCCAGTGCGGGCAGGCCGAATCCTTCGATCTCCGAAGGCAGAATGAGTGCGCGGGCCGAGATATAGGCCGCTTGCAAGGCCGCTTCTTCGAGGAACGGACTCTTCACAATGCTGTGCGAACTCGCGAGTAAAGGTGCGACTTCTTCCGGCACGGTGCCGATCAAGTGCAGCATTGGCAGATTCCGTCCCTGAGCTTCCGCCTCGTGCCACCATCGGATCAAATGGGCAGAGCGCTTGTGCGGTTCGCAGGAGGCGAGGTGGATGACATAGTTTTCTTTCTGCGCTTCGACCGGTTGGGGAAATCGCTCATACAAACAGGGCTCGTAGGTGACGGTGATTTCATTCCGAGGAATCCGATGGCGGGTCATGAATTCATGGATCTGGCGCTTTGATGATTCCGAGACAGTTAGAATCCGATCGGCCCGCCGCAACGTGTGTTTCAGCATCATCGCCCAATAAGCGTATTCCCAAGGCTTCCGCCAGCTTGGGTAGTGATCCTCATCATACTGGATGATGGTATCATGAATCGTCACTACCGAGGGGTGGCTGAATGCGCTCAAAAGCGGCAGATAGCCTTTCGGGAAATAGTGGAGCTCTTGATGAGCATTGCGGTGGGCTAAAAAGGGATGGAGGTGATCCGTGATGAGTCTGACCCACTTCCTCCGGGTGCCCCAAGGGAGAACCCGAACCGCGGATACAGTGACCGGAGCTTGTTGCGATGTCTTAGAGGTGATTGCCTCGATTCGAACTTCGCCGCTAGCTTGCAATACTTCCAATACGACCTGAGACATCCGGGAGATGCCAAAGCTCCGGTCGTGTCCAGGGTTCTGATCCGCCAGATACACTTGGATCGTAATCGGGGGGGGCTCATTGCTTTCCGGTAGCGCCACGGGAAACGGCACTGCTTGTATGGAGGAAGAGGAGTTGCCTGCCGCGAGTCGCGTGGTGTCTCGGCCTTGGACTTCAAGTTCAAGAAGGCTGCTTCTGAGATGTTCGGAAAAGGATTCCAACTGATAGTAGTCGAGGAACCGCTGGCGCAACGCCCGTGCGGCTTCGCTTTGCGGGCGGGATTTGATCGATTTGCAGCAGTCATGCAGGCGGTTTGCGAGTGCTGAGGGATTGGCGACAGGTGAAAGGTAAGGGTGCTTTGGTGGGAGGACTCCTCTCACGCCGTCCGAAGAGGCTGCCACGATTTGCATGCCATAGGCCATGGCCTCGATCACGGTTAGCCCGAAACTCTCCCAGCGGCTTGGTGACAGGAAAATATCGTGCTCGACAAATGCTTGTTGTTTGGCGCGGCCTGTCAGATAGC
>JAYWDF010000059.1:0-2647 GCA_043779985.1 Akkermansiaceae bacterium
TTACGGGCGATTCGGCGATCTTGAGCTCCGTGAACAAGTCAACGAGCTCTACGAAAAGGCCTGGCTTCCCCTTCGCAATCACTTCACCCCCGTGATGAAACTCATTGAAAAACAAAGGACAGGCAGCAAAGTTCGCAAGAAATATTACACCCCCGCTGCAGCCTCGACCCAATGGATCTCAACGCCGACATTGAAACGCGGCTGGGAAAGATCTTCACCATCGTTGAGCGCATCGAAGAAGACCGTCAGGAAGAAATGGATCGGGCTGGCGAGTCCCATCCCCTGCGGAAAACCTTGTCAAAATCACCCCGAAAAACCAAAGTCAAACCAAGTGCCGGGTGTCATGAATCCTGGCGCAACGACTCACCCCCTCCGGTGTCATTTATCATTGGCGCAATACGCATCCACCCGTTTGATCGAGCTGATCCAATCAACCAAGGAGTGGTTTCTGATGAAATGGTAGGCACCAGCGTGGTGGTGACGGTAAGACGTGTTATCACCAGCAACGGATCAACTATCGCGGCCGGGTCATTTTGTCCGGAGATAGAAGATCGTCGAGCTGTTCTTTGCTGAGCCAACCTTGATCCAGCACGAGGCTGTAAATACTGGTGCCCGTGGCAAGCGCCTCCTTGGCGATGGCGGCGCACCGCTCGTAGCCAAGCACCGGATTGAGAGCCGTGACCACACCGATGGAGTTCTGGACGTAGGCGAGGCAGCGTTCACGATTCGCCTCAATTCCCGAAATACAGCGGGTGTGTAGGGCGATGGCAGCATTCCGCAGGAGCGTGAGGCCGAAGAACAGATTGAAGGCGATGACGGGCTCGGCCATATTCAACTCCAACTCACTCGCCTCGGAGGCCATGGAAATCGTGACGTCCGCACCGATGATTTGATAACACACCTGACTAACCATTTCTGGGATTACCGGATTCACCTTGCCCGGCATGATCGATGAGCCCGGCTGCATGGCGGGCAGACGGATTTCATAGAGTCCACAGCGGGGCCCCGAGGAGAGCCAGCGGAGGTCGTTACAAATCTTGGAAAGCTGGACGGCGGCGGTCTTCATCGCACCGCTCATCAGGGAAAAGGAGCCACTGTCCTGGGTGGACTGCACGAGGTTTTCTGCCAGCCTTACGGGCAGCCTGCTTACCTCCGCAAGGTGCCGGGTCACGAGTTCGGCATAGCCATGCGGGCTGTTGATGCCCGTGCCCACCGCGGTGGCACCCATGTTGACGTCGAGAAACTCCTCGGCGGCGCGCTCAATGTGGCGGATGCCATCGCCGATCATGAAGGCATAGGCACTGAACTCCTGGCCGAGGGTCATGGGCACGGCGTCCTGGTTTTCGGTGCGGCCCATTTTCAAAACGTCGGCGAACTCCGCGGCTTTCGCGGCGAGCGCGGCTTGCAACTCGCGCAACGCGGAGGTGGCGTCACGCATCGTTAGAATGACGCCGAGCTTGATCGCGGTAGGATAGGCGTCATTGGTCGATTGCGAGCAATTGACGTCGTCGTTAGGATGAAGAAATTCGTATTGGCCTTTGCGATGGCCGAGGAGTTCAAGCGCACGGTTCGCGATCACCTCGTTGGCATTCATGTTAGTGGACGTGCCCGCGCCGCCTTGGATCATGTCGATGGTGAAATGGGCGTGCCACTTTCCGGCGATGATTTCGTCACAAGCGGCGATGATTGCAGCAGCCCGGTCCAGCTTGAGCACGGCCAGGTCCTTGTTCGCGAGGGCCGCTGCCTTTTTCACATAGGCAAGGCTGCGCACGAAGTGGCCAAAGTGATGCAGCGGGATGCCGGAAATCGGGAAATTTTCCATGCCCCGGAGAGTTTGCACACCGTAGTAGGCGGTATCCGGCAGCTCGCGCTCACCGAGGGAGTCATGCTCCTTGCGCCATGAGGCGACCACCGGAGAGCGCCCGGACACGAGGTGCTCGTTAGCGGCCTTCAACCGCGTGCTCAGACGCCGGGCGATGTGGCCGACCATGCGATAGAACACTTCGGGCTGATCCGCCCGTATCTTTTCAAAAACCGCCCGCGGAATCAGCCGCACCCGCACGTCGGTGAGGGCAATCGCCGAGGCCGAGTGCGGCAAGTCATCAAGCAGAACCCCTTCACTGAAGGCAGTGCCGCGGGTGAGTGTCGCCAAGCGCGTTGAACTCCCGTGATGTCCCCGGACGATTTCGACTTCGCCCTCCTCTACGATCCCCATCCACAAGCGGGGCATGGACTCGTGGAATAGATAGGTCCCTGTCGGATAGAAGTGAGACTCCCCTTCCCCGATGATTGCGACCAGCTCGTCGGCTTGGATCGCCATGGTCTCGGCAAGCCGGGTAAGCCGTTCGTCGGAAAATATCTTGTTCATGGGGATTTCAGAGCAACGCACTCAACAAGGAATGCTAAAGCGACTGACGAATTTCGCCACCACGAAAACCCAAACTTCGGAATCTGGGGCCGGGCAATTGAACGTCTCGTGAGCTACCCGCCCGAGACCGCATCGAAAAACAAAAACCCACGGCGGGTGGACCGCCGTGGGTTTTGAGAGGAATTCGGCAAGCCGGCTTCAGATCGAACGCCGGCGCTTGAAGGCAAGTGCCGCCGTGGACTTGGCGATGACGCCTTGGAGGTAGGCGACTTCTTCCGA
>JAYWDF010000060.1:0-2647 GCA_043779985.1 Akkermansiaceae bacterium
CGCCCGCCTTTGGACAGCAGCATGTCACCTTCGCGGGTCACCTCGCCGCGGGCGACGTCCACGATCATGCTGATGCCGTGGAAGGTGTAGAATGAAATGCCGATGGGCAGCGGGATGCTGGAAATCCAGAGCTTCCAGGGGACCGGAAACAGGGCGTCAGGAAACATGCCGATGAGAAAGGGCAGGTACTTGAAGATGGCCAGCAGCGAGAGATTCATCACCACCGCACGGCGAGTCCAGCGTTTGACGAGGGCATCATCTCCAGCGACCTTGTGCTGGATGATGCGGGCCGTTGCGATGCTGTTGCCGACGCAGGAAATCGCCAGCAGGCCGATCAGCTTTGGGTCCTCCCAGCCGTAAAAGACCACGCTGGCGACGAGGGCCACGGTCACCTGCCACGCCTTGCCATGCCGACCCCGCGACCAAGGCGCGTAGTAGAAGGCGAAGGTGACCGCCAGCAGACAGAGAAATTCCCAGGAATTGAAAAGCACGGGTTTTTTTAAATTTTGGATTTTGGATTTTGGATTTTAAATGGAAAAAAGAAGGAAGCGCGATTCTTGAATTTTCTCCCCATCATTCAAAATCCAAAATTCAAAATCAATTCCCCGAGCTTTTGACAATGGAGGTGAGAATGCGTTTGATGGATTCGACATCTCCAATAAGCGGTGTAATCACGTCACTGGATAAAACCTTGCCATCTCTTGTCAGTCGCAGCCAATAGTGGGTTTCGCGCGCTTCTTTGGCGGCAATGGACATTTTGGAGCGAAAGTCAGCCCGGCTTTGCGCGGCCTGTGCCTCCTCGACATTCGATCCAATGCTCGTGCCAGATCTCCAGAGTTGGGATGCCAGATCATACTCCCGTTGATCGCGAATCAATTTTGCCAAGCTCATAATGTCCAATGCAAACGCATAGGACATTTCGAGAATCACGTTTTCCTCTTTCATTCAAAATCCAAAATTCAAAATTCAAAATCAACCACCGCCCACCGGGCGTGCCCCCCCCCCTACCTTGGCAATGATTCCAACACCGTGGCCATATAGTTCGCGACGGCGGGTTCAGAACAAACGTCATTCCACCAGTTTGCGGTGGCTTCATGCCGCTGCCGCAATTGCTGAGGATCTGCGAGAAGTTCCTTTAACATCGGCTTCAGCTTGGACCAATCATCAAGTTCGATGATCGGGCTATTCTGGTAGAAGTGACTGCTTGGAAGCGGTGCCGAGATGATAACACATCCAAGCCTCATGGCTTCCCAGTGGCGAATCGTTTCGCTGGTCACGAATCCAGGCGGGCAAAGCGCGATCTTCGTGCCTGCCAGAATCCGGGCGTAATCATGCGGCTCCAGCCCCTTGCCGAACCATTCGGTGAATCCAATGCGGGCACCCAGTGCGGCATCGTCGAACGAGCGTTCCGGGCAAAAGCGTTCGACTGCGCGCCGCGCCAGTTCCTTGGTGTAGCGACTCCGCAGGTTTCTGCGCGGCAACCAGGCAATCGGTCTGAACTGCTTGAAAACGTCCACCCGGTTCCGGTTGAGGTAGCCGGAGAAAAACAGGCTGGTCGGGCGCTCGTCAAAAGGAATCGGGCTAGCGCCGCCGGCGGCGTTCAAATAGCCGACAGGGAAAGGATGGATTCCCGTAGCTGTTTCAGATGGGTTCCCGTAAGCCCGGAAAATGGCGCGATAGGAGCTGAATGCCTCCACGGGAAACACCTCACGTTCATCAGCCGTTAGGATCAGGACGCGCTCCGCACTTCCCGGGTCGAGGGGGATGGCCGTGTTCCCTCGGATTTGACCAAATGCCCACTGATGAACCACGAAAGTGAAGCGGCTGAAATCTTCCCGCATTCTGATTCTCAGTTCATCGAAGAGGCGCCCGAGAAACAAGGAGTCATTATCCGCCTGGGGGCGACACCCCTTGCCGTTAACGACGTTGGGAGGGTAAGGGTACTCAGACGGTGGAAAGTCCATGATTTCATCCAATGAGAAACACGGTGGGATCCAAGGTGCAGAAAATGTCTCCATAGCCATCCTTTGGATCCACACCCAATCGATGGGGAAACCGCTCCCGGAACTCTTCGAGTGGAATAAACCCCGGTAAAGCGAAGCTCTCGGATGAGGCTTCTTTCATATTACAATGATAACTGCCAAGTTTGCCGATCCGCTCCAATACGCTGAGGGCACATTGGATTTCAGATTCTGACAGATGGTACTCGAACGAGATATGCCGGATTGCTTGACTCAATCCCTGCATGACTTCCAGCTCCCATCCCTCGACATCGATCTTGCAATAGTCTGGCAGTCCGTGTTTTTTGATTTGAATATCCAGGGTGCTGATTTCAATCACGGAATCACCGACCCGAATTCCTTCCCAGTCTTCACGGAGTGACGCAACCTGATCGTATTCCGTCATGTAGAAGCGGCGTGTTTCCTCGCGACTGCCCATCCCGCAGGACTCGATGGTGAGACGAGGATGATTGCCGCAAACTTGGCGGATTTCCCCATGCAAATCCTTTTGGGGCTCAAATGCGACGACTCGCGCGCCGAGAGCAATGAACGTTTCAGCGCTTTGCCCGCGATTGGCTCCGACGTCGAACACAAGATCTTCAGATCTAATGAATTTTAGATTGAAAGCCAAATCGATGCCGCCTTGT
>JAYWDF010000061.1:0-2643 GCA_043779985.1 Akkermansiaceae bacterium
GACTCCATCCGCCACTGCCCCGACCTCGGCGTCCTCCACCACGCCAGCCCGATTTCAGCCCGCAGCTACGTGGAAACCTTCTATCACCCCCGCAACCAAATTCTGCTAGTTCTCCTCTCCTACCCACTGCTCAGGGGGATCATTCACCTGATTCCAAGGACGCTTTATCAACTCTATGTGGCCGTGAAGGGCGGGCATTTCAAAATATACTTGAGTGCGATCCTCAATGGAATACGCTTGGCAGGGGCTGTTTTGAAGCGCCGCAAGCCATTGAAAGCCAGCACATTTTTTAAAATTTCCCGACTGAAATCCCAAGCAGTTGGGAGGGTTAAGCGGAACCTTGAGACCCTCCATGAGAGAGAATTCTCGTTGACGGATCAATCCTGAATGTCAACTTTCCAGAAATTTCAAAAACATGAACGCGTCCCTTTCCAAGTTTTTTAAAACAAGTCTCCCGTGGGCAGTCGCCATCGTCCTGACTTCCAATTCATTGTATGGAGACCAATCGGTGACTCATTACGGGGTCACCGTTCATTTTGCGGAAGACCACGCCATTGGAAAATTTGCTAACGGAGAGCCATACATCGTGCTATCCGGGGCCGGTAGCGTAACTAGCATCGATAAACCCAGTATTCCAAGCGACTCTGTCTATACCGGAGGCGCAATGCTCAATCCAGTCCCAGGGGGATTACAAGGATTCTGCCCCCGCAATAGTAACCCCACAAATCCAGTTCGCTACTCTGCCGCGCTGGATGTTTCCCTCAGCTATCCATTTACAGTCAATGCGGGGGATTCGTTAATTGTTGCGACATCAATCGACGCTCCGCTTGCTGGAAATAATTACGTTCAATCCATCGTGATGTTCACGTTTCTCCCGGAAGCTCCGCCTGAAGGTAGTTTCCGCCCCAGTCCATACGGGACCAATCGCAAGATTCGATTCAACGTCAGCGATATCAACTGGGCCTGCCTGCGAACCCTCCCATCAGTTCCACTCGCTTTCTCCCAAGCTTACATGGAAAATGACCAGCACCTTCCCGCGCTCCCCTTTTGGGAGTGGCATGGTAATTGGGACGGGTCCAGCATTCGTCCGTTCCGGAACTGCGCGGCAACTGAAAACGGACTGGTGGGGTCAGGCGCTAGACCATCCAACTATGGCCGGGACATTGCTGCCAAATGGAGCCGTGTCGCTCTTTGGTTGAATCTCGATTTGCCGCAAACGGTAAAGAAAAAGACGATGATTCAGACCATCCAGGTGGGACTCGATGTCGCGGCATTCTTGGATCAAGGGTTGAGCTTTGGTGGGTCGGGCGGCCATCAGGTCGGAAACAAATTTCCGTTGCTGCTCGCATCTGCCGCGTTAGGTGCGGCGGGCGGTTCGGACCTGGTCGCTTTGGCGGCTGCTTCGAATAGATTTGTTGAGGATGGGACCACGTTTTACGTCACTCAGGCTGACATCGATCTGAAACACGAGTCGGGAGATCCTGCCAACTACATCCAATCGGATCTCGGGCTCCCCGAATGGGGAATCGTCCATTGGTGGGCCCCGCAAAAAGACGACCGGAGAATTAGGGACGGCGTTGCCTACCGCTTTGCGCAGTGGCCGAACATGGTGGGTCAGGTGTTGGCGGCCGAACTTATGGGTTTGAAATCGGCCTGGAACGACGATGCCACCTTCGCTTACACCGAACGGTTTCTGGCAAAAGAGCCATTAACACAATGTTTCGAGGGACAAATGTGGGACACCTACAAGGTGGGTCGCCCTTCCACTCCGCAAGGTCTCAAACTCAAGCGCTGACAGTTAAATTCGCCTTGCTTGAGACGAAGGCCGCAATGGCAATGCCGGGCGATCCCCCCAATCTTTTGCGGACAGTCGGGAAGAGCGACCGATCGAAGGAGAGGGGTAAGGCCACAGATTTCGGGAGTGCGTAGCCCCTAAATGATTTTTTATGAGGCGTTTGGACAATGACTTGACGTCGAATTCCATTCGCCTTGTGGCGCGCTAACACTTTTACGATTATTGTTCCACGATCTACCGATAAGCCACGGCCAAATTTCAGGCGTTCCTATTCTCACGGTGATCGGCAGTCGCCCGGGTCTTCCTCGCCTGCTAACGGCGGCAGAAGGCAATGCGCCAAACCCACTTTGCCAATGGATCAATGGCTGAAAGCTTTGATAGTAGATCCAATCGAAAATTCCAATCCCGATTGGGGCAAATCGTTCCAGGAAGTGCGCCGGGAGTGTTTCATTCTCTTCATCAGAGCGAACGATCACACAATCGTGTCGTGAGTTGAGCAAGACACCGGGGAGCAGGAAAGCGCGGAAGTAGTCGAAATGAAATTGGAATGAATCCCATTGCCCTAGTTTTTTTCATCGTTTGTGCGGTTGTTTTGTTAGCCGCGCCGCGCAAGTGGGCCCCGGCGGTCTTGATCCTGGGTTGCACTTACATCACGATGGGGCAGGGGATTGAGGTCGCATCCATCCACCTGCATATCTATCGCATGATGCTGATCGTAGGCCTGCTCCGGGTTCTCACGAAGGGGGAGTGGCTGAAAGGAGGGGTCAATTTGATTGACCAGATGATGATGGCCTGGGGCTGCTGGACAATTTTTGCGAGTCTCTTCCACGAACCACGATACGGATTCG
>JAYWDF010000062.1:0-7726 GCA_043779985.1 Akkermansiaceae bacterium
TTGAATCGATCCAGCACTTGATGGATCGGCCTAAAATCATCCGCTCCGTTTGCAAGACGCACTCCGAATAGCGGAACTAATTTATGGCAAAGGGTCTAAACGATAGTCAGCCAATTCTAGCATATTTTTAAAGGACGCTGGAATATGGAGACGTCTGCATAATCCCGGGGCGAGGCCGTCGGCATGGCAATGCGAAGATTGAAAACGTCTAACGGCTGGCTTCTGTTTATTGCACAGAATTAGAAAAAATTCGGCGCAACTCCCGATTCAGACTGGAAAATTTCCCCTGACAAAATGGACCAACTCCAACGTTGTTTGTTTCCAATCCCTCCGAATTACACTGAGAAATCTTGGTGACGCGCGGCACCTCAATGTCCGCATCAATTTCCCATGGATCAAGAAAACAATAGCGATCCTCGTTTTCCATGAATGACCTTATTGCTTGATCTTGTTCATTCGATCGAGCTTCGGGGAGTGCTACAGTAACTCGAAAATGCGTGCCAGGTGCTCCTATCCTCACAGCGTGCTTTTTTGAAAGCCTCAGGATGTCTCCTTCTTGGGGATTCGCGACCGCGGTGGCATCAGTAAGCTTTTCTCCGTTAAGTTGAATGGAGCCTGGAGTGATGAACTGCTTTCGTAGTTCTCCATTTGATTTCTCAATTCCAAATCCCACTTGGAACGCCGACAGACTGAGACCTAAAACGGTCTTATCGTCGGAAAAAACCGAAATAGGGATTTCCGGGAGCTCGGCGGCGGCGAGGTCTTTCTTGGAGAAACGCGTGTCCCAGTCGGCGCGGGCGGCGGCGCCGGCTTCGGGGCTGTGGTAGCGGTTGGTGAGTTTCTCGGCGAGGGACTTCTTGGCGTCCATCGGGTGGGCGGCGGGATCGCGGGCCTCGCCTAGCAGGAGCAGGTAGTAGCGGTCCATCAGCTCGTCGGAGACGCTCATGAGCTTGCCGAACATTTCCTGCGGTGCGTCGCTGACGCCGACGTAGTTGCCGTAGGACTTGGACATTTTTTTCACGCCGTCGAGGCCTTCGAGCAGCGGCATGACCATAACGACTTGCTGTGGCTGGCCTTCCTCTTTCTGGAGATCACGGCCGACGAGGATGTTGAAAAGCTGGTCGGTGCCGCCGATCTCGACGTCGGCGCGGATTTCCACCGAGTCCCAGCCTTGCATGATCGGGTATTGGAGTTCGTGCAGGCGGATTTCCTGGCCGGCATCGAGGCGGGTGCGGAAGTCCTCGCGCTGGAGCATTTGTTGGAGGGTGACGCGGGAATTGAGCTTGAGGACTTCCTCGTAGGTCATTTTCCGGAACCAGTCGCCATTGTAAACGATCTCGGTTTTGGATTTATCGAGGATCTTGAAGGCTTGGTCGGTGTAGGTGGCGGCATTGACTAACACTTCGTCGCGGGTGAGCGGCGGGCGGGTGGACGAGCGGCCGGTGGGATCGCCGACGGTGGCGGTGAAGTCGCCGATGAGCAGCACGGCCTGGTGGCCGAGGAGCTGGAACTGGCGGAGTTTCTCCAGCGCGACGGTGTGGCCGAGGTGGATGTCCGGTGCGGTGGGATCGACGCCGAGCTTGATGCGCAGCGGGCGATTGGTTTTCACCGAGTCGCGGAGTTTTTCGAGGAGTTCCTTTTCGGAAAGGACCTTGGAGGTGCCGGCAGTGAGGTGGGCGAGTTGTTGTTCGGGCGACATTTTCGGGTCAATGCGGGAAAAATTGGAAAGGCGGAGGCCCTGAAATGGACTCGCGGGGAGAATGCCTTGGGAAACGGGCATGCCAAGCCCGGAGTGCGCAAGTGGCCACCGGGCTTACTGAACCTTGAGGCGGGCGAAGAGCCGTGCCGTGCCGGGAGCGATGGGAATGCTGGCCGTGACCGTTTCGGTCGGTCCGTTGTCCTGAATTGAAATGTTGCCGGGATCGCAGGGCGTCCAGGTGGCGTTGGTCAGGGAGCTGGTGGATTCGACGACGCCCGAGAATTCGAGCGCTGCGGCTTTGTTGCGCGTGAAGGTGAAGATGAAGGTGTTTTCCGCGCGAACTGCGGTGGGGAGCTTGGAGGTGCCGGGTGCGATCGGCGAGCTGCCGAGGAGGTATTCGATGGAGTTCGCGATGCCGTCGGAATCCGGGTCTGAGGTGGCGAGGGCGGCATTTCCGGTCAGGGAGTAGTTGTTTGCCCAGATGGCAAAAGGTGGTGAGGTGCGGACGAGGGCGATCTGCTTGAAGCTGTTGTAATTGGTGTTGAGGGTGTAGCCGAAGGGGAGGTCGATCACCGTGGGGCTGCCAGCGAGGCTGCCATAAGAAGCGATGGTGTAGAGTGCTTGGGTGGTGACGCCGGCGAGCACGTTGAAGTCGAGCGTGGATCCTGTTAGTGTGAGGGTGCCGCCGACGTTGAGGAGGTCCGAGGTGGAGCCGTCAATTTCGTTTTCCCATGTCCCGGTGATGGTGACGGACCCGGAGGCCGTGAGCGTGCCCGCGGAATTTCCGGGGGCGAGCCTTCCACTCACACTGGCGCTGGCGATGTTGCCGCTTCCGCCGAGGATGGCCCCAGCGGCGACGGTGATGGGAGACGCGCTGATGCTGCCGGAGACGAGTAGTTTTCCAGCACTCAGCGTGGTGATGCCGGTGTAGGTATTCGCTCCGGAGAGGGTCATGGTGCCGGTTCCGACTTTCGTGAAGGCGATGGTCTTGGTCACTCCGTTAGCGATGTCGCCGGCGAAGGTGTCGGTGGTGTTGAGATTGCCCACCTTGAGGGTGGTGGTTCCCGTGGCCGTGTTGCCGCCGCGGAATAGGGAGCCGGCGACCCCATTGAGCGAGCCGAGTTCGAGTGTTTGGTCACCGGTGGCACCGGCGATGAATCCTTGGAAGGATCCTTGGGTGCTCGCCAAAATGTAGGAGGCGTTCTTGCTGGTGGCCGTGGTGGAGTTGAATGCCGTGGATACGACGCTGGAGTTGTGGGTGTAGCTTCCGGTGAAGCTGCTGAAATCTCCGGTGATGGTGTCGGAACCGGTGTTGTTGATGGTGCCCGAGCCGGAGACCGAACCGGTTAGGGCGATGGTCCGGTTGAGGTTCAGGGTGGTGCCTGCCGCCATGCTGACGGCGACCTCGGTGCGGGTGCCCGCTCCACTGAGAGTGACCGTTCCGGCATTGATGGCCATGGGACCGGTGTGGGTGTTGTTCGCGGTGAGGCTGAGAGTGCCGGTGTCGTTTTTAACGATGCCGATGCCGGTGGTGGCGCTGCCGTTGGAGATCACGCCGTTGATGTTGATGTTGCCCGCGCCTTGGAATGTTAGGGTACGTGATCCGGTGGCTGCGGAGGTGAATGCGCCATCGAGGTTGAGCGTTCCTCCATCGGACTGGAAATAGTAGTTGCCGCCGCCGGATTGGATGGTGAGCGCGCCGCCGAGCGTGTTGTTTCCGGCGGTGTTGCGGATGGCAGGGACGATGCCACTGCGCGCGCTCAGGCTGATGGGGGCGGTGGAGGGGGTGGTAATCGCAGCCAGGGATCCATCCAGTTCGAGGGTGGAATAGCCGGCGTTGTTATTTCGAATCTGGATGCCGGTGAGGCTTGTCCCGGCATTCAGGCCTGCCAGGCGGACGATGCCGCCGTTGACGCCAGCGTTCACGTCTACATAGAGCGTGCCGCTGAGCGGATTCTCGCCTTTCAGCACGAGTGTGCCCGCGCCGCTTTTGGTGAAGCCTGCGGTGCCGTCCAGCGAGGCGGTGATGGTGGCGGTGTTCTGATTGACGGCGATAGATGGCGAGCCTGAGGCCACGGCTAGGGTGAGTGTGCGGCCATTCGCCGCCGCCAGTGTCCAGTTTTGCGTTCCAGTGGTGTCGCCGAATTGAAGGTTACCGATGATGCGCGAGGCATCGAGTGTCACGGTGCGGTTGGCGGTGATGTTCAGACTGGTGTAGTTGGCGGTGTTGTTGGTGCCATTCGCCGGGAAGCTGCTGGTCCATTTTGAAATTTCACTCCAGTTTCCGTTCGCATCGGTTGTCCAAGTCCCGTTTCCGCTGACGGACGGCAGTTGAATCGTTAGAACCGCATAAACGCTCGCCCCGGCGGAGTCGGTGGCATAGATCATGAACTGGTGGCTTCCTTCATCGGCAAAGGTGGGTGTGCCGGAGAGTGTGCCGTTTGCGGCCACGGTGAGCCAGGCGGGACCCTCAGCCTTGCTGTAGGTGATCGTGTCGCCCGCATCGGCGTCGGTGGCTGTTCCGGCGATGGTGCCACTGTAGGCTGTGCCCTGAGTGGCAGGGCTGCTGGCGATGGTGCTGCTGGTAAATACTGGAGGAGTGTTAGTCGTCAATACCGCGACTTTCGCGTCACTGAGGGCGTAGGGGAGAAACTCGACCTCGTCGAGACGTCCTGAGAACAACGGGTCTGCGGCGAATTGGCTTTTCCCGAGGAAGTTGCTGGTGGTGGCCAGATCGACCGGGTTCAGGGTCATCGCGGTATTGGTGGCGACCAGCGTGCCGTTGAGGAAGAGTTTTCCCGTGTTCCCTGCGATGGTGACGGCGACGTGGCTCCACGTGTTAGTCGGAAGAGGTGCGCTGTGGTTGAGCTGTTGTTCGGCTCCTCCGTTAGCGATGGCAAAACGAAGGTTTCCTGATCCTGCGGCGGGAGAGAGGAACATGTAGCTGGAGGTGCTGCTGCCGAGGTCGAAGATGCGCTGCCACTGGGTGGCGCTTGTGGGATAGACCCACGCGCCGAAGGTGAAGTCCATGCTGTCGCCCAGACGGCTCGAAAGCTGGACGTGATCGCCATCCGCGGCGGCGCCGCTCAAGACGACGGCCTGCCCGGTGTGGCCGATGGTGAATTTCGCGCCGCCTTTGAGGATGGCGGAATGGCCGTAAGCCGAGCTGTCGCGGGAGTCGTTTTCAAATCGATAGAGCGCCGCGGGTGCGGTCGGCACCTCGGGAATCACTTGGGCATAGCCAAGCGGGGAAACCTTGTCCCGATAGGTCGCGCCGGCGGCCGTCAGTGAACCGTCGTCCCATTTCACCCGGCGGACGTCCTCGACCCAGTTGTAGAGGGAGTAGCGCTCGACGAAGGGAGCATTGTCGAGCATCTCCATCATTTTGGCGACCGTCGCCTGTTGTTGGGCGGCGGTGGGATCGGGACCGCTGGTCCAGGTCGCACCGTTGTTGAATTCGGTGACCCAGAGCGGGCGTTTCACGCGGTCGTAGACCCCTTTGAGGAAATTGTAAAACTGGGTGGTCGCGCCGTCCGGATCGGAGGCGCTCGAGTAGCTGCGGTAGTAATGGACGGCCGCGAAATCCACCCGCAGGCTCGCGGCGTCTGCCTGATCGGTGAACGAGTAAAGCCAGCTGAGCCCGCCGTCAGAAGGTGCCGGGGAGCCCACTCGTAGGCCGGTGCCGAGCAAGTCCGGCCATGAATAGATCGCATCGCCCACCGCGAGATTGGCCTGCGCCGCTTGATCGGGCTCGTTGTAGCCGAGGAGATGATTCGCTCCGCGGGTGTTCCAGTTTTGCGCCAGATCGGGCCAGTAGCGCAGTTGGCGGATCGGCACATACTCGACATCGAGTGTTGAATTTCGATCAAGGTTCCAATTGTAATCCCAACGGACGTTCAGGCCCGATGCGATGTTTCCGGCAATGCCTTTCTTGCCCGTCCAGCGCCAGGGAAAGACCCGGATGAAGCTCACCGAATCATCAAGTTCATCCGGCATCACGCTGACTTCGATATCGCCATCCTGCGCGACGTAGTTTCTGCTGACACCGGTGCCGCTGGCGTTTTGGGCGATGGTGGCGGTGTAGCCGCGCTTGAGCTTGAATGAGCTGATGTTATTGGCAAGGACCCCGAGACTGCTGTCGTTGTAGGCGGTGAAATTTTGCAGCGAAAGCGAGGTGCCGGTGAAATGGCTGCCCGAGAACACCTGGAGCGGTGTGAAGGTGGACGAGTGCGGGATGACTACCGTGCCATCGGCGTATTGCACTATCCGGCAGTTGGTGTTGATGACGGCTGCCGCGCCGTTGACACGGATCTGGCCGAGATAGGTCGAGTCTACCACGGATGGTCGGATGTTGGTCATGAAAAACCAGGAATCCGGGGAGGTGAGATTGATCGTACTCCCGGTGATCGGGGCTGTCGTGCCGGTGATCCGCAGTTCGGAGCGCCCAGCCATTGTCACGGCGGTGCTTGCCAGGCTTGCGTAGGTCTGGATGTCGTTGTTGATCGCGAGGGTTTGGGCCGCCGCGGGTAGGAAGAAGGCGATCGCGGCGAAGCCGAGCGGCAGGCGAGCGCGGAGCACGATTGCAAATACTCCCGCAAAGATGGTAGCCGGGGAAAGTCTGGGATGCTGCAAAATCATGGGTTTGGCGCGGAACGATGCCACCGTTTCAAGGTAATGTCGAAAAGGGACACTGCCCCACTTTTTGGGGGTGTCCGCGAAAGGGTGGGCGGAAAAACGCATCCGATGAAGAAGTTCGGTGATTTTTCCCTTCCCAAATCGGCAGCCAAGGGTTACCCATCGCGCCCCGCCTGAAATGGTGGTCGTAGTTCAATGGTAGAGCTCCAGATTGTGATTCTGGTTGTTGCGGGTTCGAGTCCCGTCGATCACCCCATCTTTCCCATCGGGACCTCACGGGAGGTTTGGAAGGGGGAGAAGGAACTTAAGCAAAACGACTGATGCAGCCGCTGGAGAGCCGGATTCACTATAAATTTCGCAATTCGCTGTTGTTAGCGGAGGCGTTGACCCATCCCAGCCTCGCTTACGAGTCGCAAAAGCCGCATTTTGACAACCAGCGGATGGAGTTCCTTGGGGATGCCGTCCTGCAGTTGATCGTGACGGAAGAGCTTTTCAAGATGTTCCCGGATTTCACCGAGGGGCGGCTAACCAAATTGCGCTCACGGGTCGTTTCCCGTCGTGCCTTGGCCCGCTTCGCGATGGCGATTCATCTGGGTGACTATGTTTTACTCGGCAAAGGCGAGGAAGCCACCGGCGGTCGCCGCCGTCTATCCACCTTGGCGGATGCCTTCGAGTCCCTGATCGGCGCGGTTTACCTGGACACCGGCCTAGTTCCGGCGCGGGAGTTGATCCTGCGGTTGTTCGAGTCGGAAATCGGCAACATGGTCACCAGCCCCGAGGAGCGGAATCCGAAGGGCGAGCTGCAGGAGTTCCTCCAAGCCGTCCACCCGCAAGCACCGCTCTACCGGGTGATCAGCGAGAGCGGTCCGGACCATCGCCGCGTGTTCCAATCCGAAGTTTCCTGGCAGGACAAGATACTCGCGACCGGCAAAGGGAAGAGCAAAAAGGAAGCGGAAGCGCGCGCCGCCGCCGAAGCCTTGCGGGCGCGGGTATGGGAGAAATAGCGGGCATCGGCAAGTTCCCGATGTGGATCACGGGTCGCGGGTTGGTTGCTTGCTCCGGGACTTTTGCAGTGCGGCGATCCGCTGGAAATAGCTGAGAGCGACTTCATCGAATTTTTTGGGCGACACTGAATCGTTCGGTGCTGCGGCGATCAGGTGGACTCCCGCTGAAGTGAAGGGGAGGAGCGTCTGGCTGAGGTATCCGTCGTATTCGTATAGCTTTCCGTCAGGCATGAGAAATGCCTCAGTTAGCCAAAGATGATCATCCGTCTGAATACGTTTGTAGGTAGGTTCCTCATGGATCGCGTGACCACGATAGAGGACGCAGACCGGAAGGGTGTGGTGCCTGCCACTGCCGCTTGGTGCGTTCCAGGTCATCGTGAGCTCGGGA
>JAYWDF010000063.1:0-2637 GCA_043779985.1 Akkermansiaceae bacterium
CAGATCACGATTGAAGAAAACCGGTTCGGCTTTGAACCGGAGATCACGGCCAAAGTCGCGAAACTGAAAGTCCCGCTATATGAAATCTCCATTTCATACTATGGGCGCACTTATGAAGAGGGTAAGAAAATTGGCTGGCGGGACGGATTCCGGGCCATCTGGTGCATCATGAAGTACAATTTCTAAATCCCTATTCCATGAGCCAGCCCAACGCCACCGCTACCACCGAAGACTTTGAGTTCGCCGCCCTATCCGAAGCGAAAAACTACCGTGCGGCCATCGTTTCGGAGTTCGCCCCGTATCTAACTGGGCGCGTGCTGGAAGTGGGTGCGGGTATCGGACAAACCAGCGAGGCGATTCTATCACTGCCCGGCATTACCGAACTGGTGGGCGTGGAGCCAGACGAGGGTTTCCAACAAGGCTTCCGCAACCGACTGCCACAGACCCGGTTGGTCGCGGGCACAACCGCCGACCTCCATCCGGATGAAGCTTACGACGGGGCGGTCATGGTCAACGTGCTGGAACACATCGAGGACGATCTCGCGGAACTCATCCGCCTGCACGGTTTACTATCTCTCGGAAAAGGACACCTTTGCCTGCTCATTCCCGCCCGTCAGGAAATTTTTTCCGATCTGGACTCCCACTTCGGCCATTTTCGCCGCTACAACCGCAGCGGCCTACGGGAAAAACTCGAAAGCGCCGGCTTCCAAATTAAGGAACTGTCGTACTTCAATTTCGTCGGCTACTTCGCATGGCTCATGCGCTTCCGCCTCATGAAGAAAATGACTTTCGAAATTGAGCAAGTCCGGCTTTTTGATAGTAAAATCTTCCCTCCATGCCACTGGCTGGAGTCAAAGATCTGCCGACCTCCCATCGGCCAGAGCCTGATCGCCGTGGCGCAAGCCATCTGAGAGAGCCGGGACATACCGAAATGCGACTCTACCAACAAACCATCTGTTTCCTGCTGGCAAGCCTGCTCCTGTCCGCACTGATTTACCGCGATGCGATGTGGGGAAAGAGCATGCTCGCCCCGCTTGATCTCGGGCCGAATCTTTTCAGCCAATATAAATTCATGGATCCCGCTGCAGACGGGATTCCCCAGAACCATCACATCATCGACCAGTTTACTTACGATCTCCCGCTTCAATTCTCCATTTACCGAGCCTACCACTCCAGAGAAATCCCCTGGTGGGATCCCTATACTTATGGTGGACGCCCCTTTCTGGCGGACGCCCACATCAACGGAACGGATCCGGTCCGCATGCTGTTATATGCAACATTGCCCTTCGAGCTGGCCTACAATTGGAACTACATCCTACGCGGAATAATCACGGGCCTCGGCATGTTCCTGCTGCTGAGATATTTCCGCGTCGATTGCCAAGTCGCCGTCATCCTCGCGCTGATCTATCAGTTCGCGGGATGGTTCACCCTCTATTTCGGTCATCCTTGGATCCAGGGTTCGTTTCTCTACTTCCCATTTCTGTGGATCGTATGGACAAGGGCAGTCTATGGCCGCTTTTCGCCCAATGCGGGACTTGGTGCGCTTTTGTGCGGACTCATCTTCTATGCGGGGAACCTGCAGTCACACGCCTATCTACCAGTCTTCTCTCTGACGTTCCTCGCCGCTGTCGTCATCAAGGACCGGGGGCTGTTTCACAAAGCGTTCGGAGTGGCGGCATTTTCCGGGATCGTGGGCGCACTTGTCGCGTTTCCGGTGCTCTGCAACCAGGTCGAATTCTTCCTGCTCAGCATCCGGAATCCAGTTGACTCCGTCGCATGGTACCAGCAGTTACTGGCGGCTCCCATTTCCCTGGCTGCAATCTACCCTTGGATGTTCGGAACCTTCCGCACTCTGGATGCGGCTAGGCTGGTCAACATGAACGGGATTGCGTTCCAGTGGTTTTGCGGCCCCGTGGCGCTGTTCCTCGCTTTTTGGGCCGCGTGGACCTTCCGTAAGGAAAAAGGAAGGCTCGGCGGCGGCATCTGCCAGGCAACCCTCCTTGTGGCTGTCTATCTTCTCATCATTTCGACCCCTCTTGCGAAATACCTCTACCCCCGCTGTGCGGCCCTTGCCGGGATGGGACTGATTCTTCTGGCGGCCTTGGCCGTCCAGGCCATTCTCGAACGCAAAACCCGTCCCCGGCCGCAGCTCGCGAAAATCTTCCTGTGTGCGGTTCTAACCATCAGCGGCATGACCAGCGGCTTGGCGTGGTGGGTCTATCCGGCCTTCAGGGCGAAAATCGAGGCGAAAATCATTAGCGTCGACGAATCGGACATTTTCATGCCCAGCGCCCCCAAACTCCGGAAATTCCAAATCAACAATTTTGCGAAAGAAGTCTCCGTCGCGAATCCTGAGTGCGCCATCACCCTGATTGCAGTCATCGTGCTGGCGACCGCATTGTGGACGGAGGAAAAAAGCGACGTCCGAAAACGCATCCTGCTGGCGCTGCTGCTCAGCGCGTTGCCAGTATTTCTTTTCCATTCGCGCTTCCGCCCCCGCCAACCGGTGGAACTTTGGCACAAACTGCTTGCGGGTGGCCCAAGCCAGAATCAGGCGGTTGCAAAACTCGTCGGAGGCCTCCGGATCGACGAGTCGGCGAACCACGCCAGTAACATGATCTTCCCGATGGCTTACGC
>JAYWDF010000064.1:0-2635 GCA_043779985.1 Akkermansiaceae bacterium
TGGATCGTTGCGCCGAGGGCAATCGCTTCATCCGGGTGCTGCGAAATATCCGGCTCGCGGCCGAAGAGCTCCGCCACCGCGCGGCGGACGGCGGGCATCCGGGTGCTGCCTCCGACGACGACGACCGCGCTCAAGTCCGCCGCTTTGAGGGCGGCATCCGCGAGGGCCTTGCGGCAATGATGCAGGGTCTTGCCGATCCAAGGCGCGGCGAGTTTTTCTAACTCATCGCGGGTGATGGTTTCTTCCAGGCTACGGCTTCCATCGTAGAACGGCACGCGGAACACGGCCGCCACCTGGTCCGAGAGCGCGAGCTTCACGCGCTCCGCCTCGGCCATGAGGCGGACGCGTGCCGCTAGGTCGATTTCCCCGATGCCGGATCTCTCCATGACGTGGGCGAGGATCAGCGAGTCCAGATCATCACCGCCGAGGCGGGTGTCGCCGTGGGTCGCAAGCACTTGGAAGACGCCGTCCTGCATTTCGAGGATGGAGAGATCGAAGGTGCCGCCGCCCAGATCGTAGACGGCGACGCGCGCTTTTTCGTCGAGCTTGTCCAAGCCATAGGCCAGCGCTGCGGCGGTGGGTTCGTTGAGAATTCGCACGACTTCGAGACCGGCCAGTTCGCCCGCGCGCTTGGTGGCGGCGCGTTGAGCATCGTGGAAATAGGCGGGCACGGTGATCACGGCTTTTTGGATTGCCGCGCCCATGCGCCACTCGGCGATGCGTTTGAGCTCGCGGAGGATTTCCGCACTGATTTCCTCGGCGGATCTGCCGAGGACACGCGGCATGCCGTCCGCTCCCGCGAATACGGCCACGGGGAAATTTTCCTCCACTTCGCTCGTCCGGCGGCCCATCAGGCGCTTGACGCTGGTGACAACGCGATCGGGTTCGATGGCTCGGCGGCGCAGGGCTTTGGCGCCGACTTCCACTGAGCCATCCCTGCCGATCCATACCGCGCTGGGCATGATCCGCCGGCCTTCTTCATTGGCGAGCAGGATCGGGAATCCGGAGTCCACCACGCCCACGGCGGAATTCGTCGTGCCCAAATCAATTCCCAGAATCATCTCGCTCATTGCGGCGAGCATCGCGGCGCGGGCGGACCGCGTCAACGCCGCTTCAGTCCTCTGGTAAATGAGTGGTCGCTTTGGGTCAAAGGAATGGCTAATCGCCAATCCCACTCCGACGAGCTGCCGTTTATTTGGATGATCCGCTGGACACTTCCTGATCCGTTGGGAATCGCTATTTCATGGGGTTGTAAGTTCGCCGGGCATTTTGGAAAATCCGATGCGTTCGCAGATCCTCAACGTGGCAGCAGCCTGGTTAAGTGTGTAGAAATGTAAGCCTGCGACGCCGTGGTGGAGCAAATCCGCGCATTGAGCCGCCGCGTAGTGGGTGCCCGCCTGCTGGATTGCCTCGGGATTGGATCCGGCACGCCCGAGAGCGCGGATCAGCTTCGCCGGAATTCGCGCCCCGCCCGCCAATTCCGCGATCCGCTTCAATGAGCTCAGACTCGTCACCGGCATGATCCCCGCGAGGATCGGCACGCGGATTCCCGCAAGTTCGCAGCGATCCCGGAAATCGTGGAAATCGTGGTTATCAAAGAACAACTGCGTGCAGATATAGTTCGCGCCTGCATCGATCTTTGCCTTCAGATGATCCATTTCCAGCATGCGGTTAGGCGTGCCGGGATGTCCCTCGGGAAAGCCCGCCACGCCGATCCCGAATCCGCGCGGATCGCGGTGACGGGCGAACTCGCGGATGAACCTCACCAGATCCGCCGCCTGCGGGAAATCGCCATGGCTGTGTTGATGGTTTTTCGGAAAATCCCCCCGCAGCGCGAGGACGTTCGTTACGCCCTCCGTCGCGTAGCGGGTGAGGATGCCGCGGATTTCGCGGGAGGTGTGGCCGACACAAGTCAGGTGGGGCACCGGCCGGTAGGCGCTCAGTTTGGCGACGAGATCCAGCGTGAGTTCCCTCGTTCCCCCGCCCGCGCCATAGGTGATGCTAACGAAGTCTGGATTCAGACTTTCGAGCAAGCTGAGTTGCTCCATAAGCATTTTCCTGTCGGCAGGAGTTCTTGGAGGGAAGAATTCAAAGGAAAGCGTGGGCTTCCTGCGGGCGAGGAGATCGAGGATGTGCATGGGATTAGTGGTGGTTAGCGGCGACTCCTTCGCGCAGCGACTTCGCGCAGGCTACCATGTTTGCCAGCGAGGCGCGGACTTCCGGCCAGCCACGGGTTTTCAGGCCGCAGTCGGGATTGACCCAGAGATTTCCGGCCGGCAGCCATGCTTCCGCCTTGAGCATGAGGTTTTCCATTTCCCCGACACTCGGCACGCGGGGCGAGTGGATGTCATACACACCGGGCCCGATTTCGTTCGGATAGTTGAAGTCCACGAAGGCGTCCAGCAGCTCCATGTTCGAGCGCGAGGTCTCGATGGTGATCACGTCCGCATCCAGCGCTGCGATGGAGCCGATGATGTCGTTGAACTCGGAATAACACATGTGGGTGTGAATCTGCGTCTCGTCCCGCACGCCGCTGGCGCAGAGACGGAAGGCGTCCACCGCCCAGTCGAGGTAGCGCTGCCAATCCGCGCGGCGCAGGGGCAGGCCTTCGCGGATCGCCGGCTCGTCGATCTGG
>JAYWDF010000065.1:0-7706 GCA_043779985.1 Akkermansiaceae bacterium
GCCGCGGTTCAGGAGATCCCCGTTTTCTCCTCACCCAAGCTCTAAAATTCAAAATCCAAAATCTCACGACCTAAGGTCGTGATCCCCTCCTTCCCCGGCACCAACAGCGAATACGATTCCGCCAAAGCCTTCCGCGAAGCCGGAGCGGATGCGGAAATCCTGGTGTTCCGGAATCTAACCGCTAAACACATCGAGGAATCCCTCACCGCCTTGGCCGCACAGATCCGCCAGTCGCAGATCCTAATGCTCCCCGGCGGCTTCAGTGCCGGCGACGAACCGGACGGCTCCGCGAAATTCATCGCGACCATCATCCGCAGCCCGCGCGTGGCAGATGCCATCATGGACTTGTTAAAGAACCGCGACGGCTTGATCCTTGGCATTTGCAACGGCTTCCAAGCCCTCGTCAAAACCGGCCTCGTCCCCTACGGCGAAATCCGTGACGCCGCTGCCGACGCGCCCACGCTCGTTCATAACGGCATCAGCCGCCACATTTCCTGCTATGCCCGTATCCGGATCGTGAGCATGCTTTCGCCGTGGCTGACTAACAGCCAGGTCGGGGACATCCACCGCCTGCCACTGTCGCATGGTGAGGGGAAATTCCACGCTTCCGAACAAGTCATCGCCGGGCTCGCCGCCAGCGGCCAGATCGCCACCCAATACTGCGACGCCGACGGAGCGCCTTCCATGGACATCGCGATCAACCCGAACGGCTCGCTCGCCGCCATCGAAGGGATCACCTCCCCCTGCGGCCGCATCCTCGGCAAAATGGCCCACTCCGAACGCTCCGGCATCCAAGTCGCCAAAAACATTCCCGGCACCAAGCACCAGCCGATATTTACAGCCGGCGTCGCTTACTTCGCCTGATCGTGTCCAGCATCCCGCCACCCCACGCGATGCACACCGACCCGCCAAATGAAATCTGGGCAAAGCGGTCCGGAAAACTACGCTTCCGGAGAAGGAATTTGACCGTCAAAACGGCCTCCGCCACATAATTGTTTCGTTGCGCTTTTCTTCCCTGATCACTGCTCCCGCGGCACTTTCCACTTCTTTCTCCCCCTTTTTCCCCGCCTCCTGTCCGACCACCGGCTCTTTCATCGGCCTTCATCCAAAAGCAAATTTCTAACACTAATTCCCACATTGAAAACCCAATCCCTGCTTATTCTCGCGGCGTGCGTTCTCACCGCCCGCGGAGCCACCCGCGAATCGTTCGACGCCTCGTGGAAATTCGCCCGCTTCGGTGCCATGCCGGACGGTTCGCAACTCCCGGAGCCTGTCACTGCCACGGAGCCCGCCAATGCTCCACCCGCTGCGCCCGCTTTCGATGACTCCAACTGGCGAGCCGTCAACCTGCCGCATGACTGGGGCATCGAAGGCCCGTTCCGCGCGGATCTGCCGAACGGCACCGGCAAGCTGCCATGGGCCGGCATCGGCTGGTACCGCCGGACCCTCGACCTAACATCTACCGACCAAGGTAAGGCGCTCTTCCTCGACTTCGACGGCGCGATGTCCCAACCGAAGGTCTTCGTCAACGGCAAGCTCGCGGGCGAATGGGCGTACGGCTACAGCTCCTTCCGCATCGACATCACTCCCTTCGTGAAATTCGGTGAGGCCAACACCATCGCCGTCCGTTTGGAAAACCTCGCCGATTCCTCCCGCTGGTATCCGGGAAGCGGCATTTACCGTCACGTCTGGCTGGTGAAAGCGAATCCCACCCACATCGCCTACAACGGAATTTTCGCGCGTCCGGAAAACGTTACGCCAGACTCCGCGGACCTGGTCGTCAGCGTGGCGCTCGCTCCGGGTGCCAGCTCTGGCCTGAATCTCGAAATGGTTTATGAAGTTTTGGACCAGAATGGCAAACGCGTGCAGCAAGTGCGCGGCCCTGCGGACAACAAGGACGTCCGCCTCAAGCTCAAATCCCCCACCCTCTGGCAAACCGGAAAACCCTACCTCTACACTCTGCGCAGCACACTCGTCCGCGGTGACGAAAAGCTCGACAGCGAGGACACCCCGGTCGGCATCCGCAGCGCCACATGGAAACCGGACGGCTTTTACCTGAACGGCGAGCGCGTCCAGATCAAAGGCGTTTGCAACCACCACGACCTCGGCGCCATCGGCTCCGCCTTCAACGAGCGCGCCGCCGAGCGACAACTCCAGTTGCTCAAAGACATGGGCTGCAATTCCATCCGCACCTCGCACAACCCGCCCGCGCCACAGTTGCTAGACCTATGCGACCGCATGGGCATGCTCGTGCTCGACGAGCTGTTCGACGCCTGGAAGCTCGCCAAGAAAGCCGACGACTACCACCTCCACTTCGACAAGTGGCACGAGCGCGACGTCGAGAACTTCATCTGTCGCGATCGCAACCACCCCTGCGTGATCGCATGGAGCACCGGCAACGAGATCCCGGAACAGGCGAAACCTGATTTCTTGTGGGTCTCGGAAAAACTGACCAAACTCTTCCGCAGCCATGATCCCACCCGTCAGATCACCCTTGGCATGAACCACCTCGGCAGCGCGCTCACCCCCTTTGCCGACACCGTGGACATCACCGGTCTCAACTATCCGGTGAAGGATCCGAAGATCGTCGCCAAAATCCGCGAACGGAAACCGGACGTGCCGGTAATCACCTCCGAGAGTTCCTCCTGCGTGAGCAGCCGCGGTTGTTACTTCTTCCCGGTGAAATGGGACAAGGGCTCGGGATTCCGCGGATTCCACGCGAGTTCTTACGAGCTCTACGCACCCGGCTGGGCCAACCGGCCTGACCTCGATTTCGAACTGCTGGAAAAGAACCCCTTCATGGCCGGCGAATACGTCTGGACCGGCTTCGACTACCTCGGCGAGCCGACTCCCTTCAATCCGGACAGCTCCAACGCCCTCAACTTCGACAACGAGGACGACAAGAAGAAGGCGATGGAGCTTTTCGAAAAACTCGGCGGCAAGTCCCCGTCCCGCTCGTCCTACTTCGGCATCCTCGACCTCGCCGGATTTCCGAAAGACCGCTATTATCTCTATCAGGCGCACTGGCGGCCGGACTTCCCGATGGCCCACATCCTGCCGCACTGGAACTGGCCCGAGCGCGCCGGCCAAGTCACTCCCGTGCATGTCTTCACCTCAGGCGATGAGGCGGAACTCTTCCTCAACGGCCAATCGCTCGGCCGGAAAAAGAAAGAGCCATATCAATACCGCATCGTCTGGGAGGACGTCGTCTATCAACCCGGCACGCTCACGGTGAAGACCTGGAAGAACGGCAAACCCTGGGCGCAGGATGATCGCTCCACCACCGGCCCGGTTTCCAAACTGCTCGTCACCGCCGACCGTCCGGAGATCAAGGCGGATGGCAAGGATCTCTGCTACGTCACCGTCACCATCGCCGATGACAAAGACCGCCTCGTTCCGCGTTCGATGAACCGGCTCCAGTTCAAGGTGGAAGGCAATGCCGAGATCGTTGGCGTCTGCAACGGCGACCCTACCGACCTGGAGTCCATGCAGGGCGACACCCTTCCCGCCTTCAACGGCCTCTGCCAAGTCGTGTTGCGTGGCAAGGCGGGAAAAGCAGGAACCACAACCCTCAGCGTGGCATCAGAAAAACTCCCGGTTGGCAAAGTGACCGTCACCATGAAATGATCGTTTCGTGGGATCATCCCGACAGGTTCCTGCACCCCTGCCAGCCATGCGCGTCAAGTTCAGGTGGATTGACCGCAATGCGATCCATTGGACAGTCCAAGAAGAGGTTCCATAGGTTATCGTAGCGATGGACGGGTGGAAATCTGCAACAACCTCGTGGAAAACGCGATCCGTCCGACCAAGTTTGGTGCCAAAAGCTGGTTGTCCCTCGGCAATGAGGATCCGGACAGAAATGCGCCATCCACTACACCATCGTGGAAAACTGCCGCCGCCTGGGCATCAACTCCAAGGAATACTTGATCGATGTGCTCACCCGCCAGCCCGGCGTGCTGGCCAAAGACGCCATCACCCTGAACCCAGCCAATTTGCTTAAAGCCCGCAGCGGGAAAGAGGTTCGTAAGGCAGCCTGACTTCATACGTGTCATAGATCTGCAAACTATGACGCCTATGATATGGGGTCTCCAGAATCTTCAGATGCCGCTATGGAACCCGCTTACGCACAAACGACGATAGGAGTGCGGAAGCGCCGGGAATGACGAGGACAGCACTTCACGCCGTAGCGCCCGAAGGTGGCCGCGCGAACCGCCGATGTGGCCGACACGAACGACGTTCCCGAAGTGCCATCCTTGCAGCACCGCCGCGGGAATCTTGGGGGGCCGGAGGCATGGTGCGTGAGTGAGTGGAAACGAACGGCAAGCACGATGCCGCAGGCCGGGGCGCGGAGCTTCCTAGGCAGGGCGGTGGGCGGCGTGCCGGGAGGCGGTGAAGCGGAGCGGAACCGAGGGGGCGGGCACCGCCTCCCGGCTGGCCGTGCGGGGTGAGGTGGCCGGAGGATGCGTGTGACAACGAGCCTAACTTGCGGCTGGCGCGGGAGCTGCACAAGTCGCAGGGCACTTGTGACTGCGCGGGTAATGCTGCCGAGGGTATTCCCCAAGGCAACATCCGGGGAGGGAGGGATCCAGCTTGCTGGGAGGGTCCTGGACCGAGATGCAGCATTACCCCGCGCACGTCACATGTTCCCGCAGGACCAGCAGCTCGCGTGACAGCCGCCAGTGGGATGTTTGGCGGGGCGGAGCGACGATTTGGGAGGGAGTTGCACAGCGGGCCGCGGGGTGTTTATTAGGTGGTGGGTTTGGACTTTCGAAATTTCAGCCAAGTCGCGAGCACCAAAACGAGAATGGCAGAGGAACTGGCGAGAAGCCACAATGGAAAAGGAGCTGATTTTGTGGCAATGAAATCTGTCGAGTCGTTGGGAGTGGAGGGGCGGAGTTTCTCAGGACTTTCAACTTCAGCATCTGCATTGGATTCAGAACTGCCTTTCGATTTTTTGCTAACGTTGGTTGGAGGCTTTTCACTTTCGCTCGCGCCCTGACTATTCGTAGAAATTGTCTGAAGTAGGGATCTCAGCGCGGCAATTAGAAGTTGCTCATCGGTCGGCGGTGACGAAGCGCCTGTTTGGGGCAGATATTTCTCCAGCTCCGCGTGCTGTTTCATCCGCGTTTCGGCTTCACTCAAATATTTTCGTAACGTTTCCCCAGACAACTCATTTCCCAGTGGAAGTTCAACGAGAGCTTGAGCAGCGGCCGATCTTACTCCCGTCCGATTATCCGCAAGTGCGGCGATTAGGTTATCCTTCAAACCTGGTATTTTCCGCTTGAGCGCCTCAGTCGTAGCAAGTTGGAACGAAAAAGTGTCGGGACGTGATGAGAGTGCTGTTTTTATTACTAGGGCAGCAGTTGATGATGCTAGTCCTTTGCCTGCAACCAGACGAATTGCCAGACTCGGATTCGGTGCGTTCGTGACCAACTTCTCGAGCGCTGATTCATCAAATTTAGACGGAGGAATGGACAACAGTAGATAGACTCCAATTTCTTGAATTGCCGTTTCCTTTTCATCGAGAAGCGCAACCGAAGATCTGGCGATAATATCGTGATCTCGGACGGAGACTCTTATCGGCCCATTCTGATTCACAAGACTTTGTGCAATTTGGCCACCCGCATTTGCGCGCTCTTCAATCGACATTGCCGGGTTATCCATGATTGCGATGGTTTCGTCTAATGATCCACCGAGGCAGTTGACGCAGAACTCCAGCAGGAGGATTCCACAAAAAGCACTTTGCCAAAATATTTTAGATAGTGAGTTCATGGGAGTTTGATGGTTCCCTCTTTTGGAGGAGTAATTGTCACGTCACCCTGAACAGGCAAGAGTTCCTCGACTCCCAATGCAGGGTCAGGCTTCCATTGATACATTTGAACTATATTGTCTAGCCCATCCGTCGCGCTCGTCTTTTTCTTCGGAGTGACGATCTCCGGGGGAGCTGGGATTTGCTACCGTTTGTCTGGGATCTTGAATCTGATTGATAGAAGTATTGGGATAACTCCACCAATTATTGCACCAGGTAGGGACATTGAATAGAAGACAATCGGCTGCGAATCAAAAAGGAAGAATAAAGATCCACATATAAACCCGAATACCGCACCAAAAACCGAGCAGACAGCAAGACCCGCATTCTCTTTTGAACGGAGCGCTTCCATGGAGAACGAATAAATTACTGAAGGAATACCCATGATCAAATAGCCGTAACCTAACCAAATAATCATCAACATTGGTATGTCTTCGGGGTGACGAACCAAACCATTTAAACCATACACTGCGGAACCTAGGCAGTAGATCGGCACCGGAAGGAGAGCACCCAGTGTTAGTCTTTTTGGATTCATTTCGACTTCTGGCGCCAAATCAATATGGCAATGATGAAAATTCCAATGATCCCAGCTAACGTCAGGCTCCCACCCTTGCCGATTCTTTGCACGAGTGATCCAACGGTAGAAGAATCAGAAGTTCTTTCGTTGGGCATGCGCTTACCGTCGGCTGAGGAGTCTGAAGGTCGCCTGTCAGGTCTTTGAGCCTCTGCCGGAGGAGTCTTTCCTACATAAGGTTTAGCGAGTTCATTAATTTTGACAGCATCATGATGAATCGTCGTATCGGCTTTGTTGTCCGCTGCGAATTTAACCAATCGCTCTAATACTGCGGTCTTGTTCGACAGGATGATTTTTTCTCTTTCGGTGCCACGATCCAGTTTCCACATCACCGTCTCAATCGCAGTCTTGACAAATTTCGAGTCTTCACTGAGTGCCAACGAATCGAATTCTTTTTGCCATTTTGAAATATCTTCAAATTCGGCTATCAAGCTGAACGCATAGAGCTTGTCTTCAATTCTGTGACTCTTTTCTTTTTCGTAAATTCCCCAGACTCGTTGCAGATCTTCGTCGGTCACTTGTTTGCCTTTTCGGTAATCAACAAATAATCGAATCATCCATGGGCCATCGACGCCGTCTCTTTCTTCGATGTCCCTGCGTGATTGCACACGGTCTTCTTCGACCATTTTGTCTAATTTTTCCAAGTCAAAATCAGACTTGAATTCTACCGCTTGCACAGATAGCGGCGACAGACACATAAAAACCATTAATGTTAAGAATCTCATTGATTTATTAGTCCGGTTTGGGGGCCTACAGTTACATCTGGAAAACCCAATAATTCTAAAACACCGACCGCAGGATCAGGTCTCCACTGTAAAACGTTTGTATGCGTGAAAACTGGATGTTTACTGTTAATGTAAATCTCATAAGCGGGAAAGCCATCATGCACGCCCTGCATTACAAACTGCGGATTAAGGGGGTCATTTTTTGAGATTCCTACATAAATCCGCCAATCGATGGTTGCGGCACCAGCTATTATTGGCTCTGCCGCAGCTCCGTCAAATTTCATGTAGCACTTTGTATCGTCAGAAGAACCAGTAGGGCCACTACTCGCGATATATGAATCCACATTTGACAGATCTGCTGTGCCAGAATTAATCACAGGTGCGCCAGCTTTGATATACGAAGGTTTGACAACAGTGTCTTCGCTATGCTTGGCGCCGTCATCCCAATTTAAAACATCACTATCACTATAATGTTCCGAAGTTCCTGCCGATTTTCCATCATCGACCATCCGATTCTGAACTTCAGGAACCCACTCTTTATATAAATTTAAGATTGCCCACTGCGCGACACGATAGGTGCCGTTTAGTTGAGGGTCGT
>JAYWDF010000066.1:0-2630 GCA_043779985.1 Akkermansiaceae bacterium
GGATGCTGCTGCGACTCGCGGGAGTCCCGCGGCGCTGGGCGGTCCTCGTGCTGTTGCCTCTAATCTTCGGCTACTCGTGGCTCACCGGAAACAGCCCACCCGCAGTGCGCTCCGCGTGGATGGCCGTGGTCTTTCTCGGGGCGTTCGTGTCGCGTCGGCGGCCGGATCTCCTGAATGCGCTCGGAGCAGTCTTGTTAGTAGCGATGCTTTGGGACGGGCGCCTGCTGTTCCAGCCCGGAGTGCAGCTTTCCTATGGCGTGGTGGCTGCCATCGCGGTGGGGACCGGCTGGGCCATGCGGCTGTTCGCCTGGATCGCCAAGCCGGAGCTGTATTTGCCCCTGGCGATGATGACTTGGCGGCAGAATCTCTGGCTGAAATTCCGCCGCAGCACCGCGCAATCACTCGGGGTCTCGCTGGCGGCCGGGGTGGGATCGACTCCGCTGACGGCCTATCACTTCGGTTTGATCACTCCGGTTTCAATATTCGCCGGGATCGTTCTCGTGCCCTTGGTCTTTGTCCTACTCAGCGCCGCCCTGCTTGCGGTGGCGCTCGGGCCGGTGGCGCCTCCGGTCGCAAGGTGGGTCAATCGGGCGAATGGCTATGTGGCAAAGGGCTGCGTTCTAACGGCAGAAGGCTTTTCCGCGATCCCCGGGGGGCACTTTCAGCTCAGGCAGGAAAGCCAGCCGTATCTACTCATCTACGATCTGGAACATGGTGCCGGGGCTGCGTGTTTTTCCGATGGCAGGAATGCCGCTGTGCTGTTCGATTGTGCGGACCGCTACAGCTTCAAGCGGCGGGTCGCGCCGTCCTTGCGGCGGCTCGGCGTGATGCCCGACTCGGTGGTGTTGAGCCACCCGGATGGTGGCCACCTCGGCGGTGGCGCGGTCGTGTGGGAGACCTTTCCGATTCGGCAGGTGCTCTTACCCGTCGAGCAATCCCGCAGCCCTGGATTCCGCTCATGGGCCAGAAATGCTCCGCTCGCCGGGATCAAGACGCTTCAAGCTGCGGATTTTCAGAATCTACCGATGCCGGACGGCGCGCGCCTGGAAATTCTTCATGTCCCGGATCCGCACTCGCAAAATGCTTCGGCCGATGACCGAGTCGCCATTTTCCGCCTCCACTGGCGGGGCTGGAAATTGCTTTTCACCAGCGACTCGGGCATCAGCACCGAATCGGAACTGCTCGATGCCCATCGCGACGTCTCGGCCGACGTCATCATCGCCGGTCGGCACCGCAGCGACGCTTCGTTGGGCGACGCATTCCTGGATGCGGTGAATCCGCAAGCCATCGTCGCGTCGCACTCGCCATTCCCCATTGCCGAGAGGCTCAAGGCAGAGACCGTGAACTATTGGCGTTCCCGCGACATCCAAGTGATGCATCAAGGCCAAGCCGGCGGCGTCACGGTGCGGGTCGAGCCTGCGGGAAACCTGAGGCTGGAAGGCTTCGCGGACGGGTCCGTAATGATTCTCAAGCCTCGTTGAGCGGCTTACGGCAGCGCAGGCGGAACATGGATTTCCCCTCGCCCTCCCAGAGTTCCTGAAAATCCGTTTTCGGGTAGAAAAATGAACCTTCGGCCCACTCGATAAGCTCGAATTTGCTGAATCGGGTCACTTTTTCCCTCGCCCACTGGAAATACTCCTCGTGGTCGGTCATGAAGAGAAATTCCCCGCCCGGTACCAGCGCGCGCCTCACGGCCTCCAGAAAATCGTCTTGAACCAAGCGTCGGCGGTGGTGCCGCACCTTCGGCCAAGGATCCGGGCAGAGCAGATGCAGGCGTGAGACCGCTGCCTCGGGCAGCAACCACTCGACGGCGTAGCCGCTTTCCAGTCGCAGCACCCGCGCGTTATCGAGCTTCCGGCGCGTGAGCTTCTTACAAACCTTCCTCACCCTGCCCAGCAGGCGTTCCACCCCGAGGAAGTCCCGCTCCGGAAACTTTTCCGCCAGATCCATCAAAAACGACCCGTCACCACAGCCGAGATCCACTTCCAAGGGGCGATCTCCCCGGCAGAGCTCCGCGCGTTCCAGCTTTTGAAAATAATCCGCCGGTACGAATTCCCCAGCCAGCGCCGGGCGCGGAAGGATGTTAAAAGGCTGCGTTGCAATCACGCCGTCATCGAAATATGTGGAGTGCTGAGTGGCGAGTGCGGAATCGAATAAAACCATTCCTGCGGTGCTCTCGCGGGGTGGGAGCGCGTGCCCGAGTGGCCCTTTCGAACGCGATATTTCGGCCGCGTTCGACCTCAACGATTCTTGCCAACCCGTAAATCTCGCACACTCCACAAGATTCCAACGGCCGCCTCGCCGCTCCCCCGCATCCTCCGCGCCCCATCCTTTCGTTTCGCCCCGAAACGTTCCCGAGCGCTCGTAAATGCCTCATTCACGAAACTCCGACTGCCGATCACCGCGCCGTCTGTGAAGTAGCGAATCCGGCAGCGCAGCATTTTTCCGAACGGAATTTCGCCACATCGGCTACTCTCCGTGTCGGCATCCTGCTTTGAAATTCCTTTGCGCAAGATTTTCGTGACCAACTTACCATCTCTACCCACACTTTCCGAAGATTTTCCAACAGCTCCCGCCATCAGCAGTTTCCGGTATTCTCGCGAAACTCCGCTGGCCCACAAATCGGCATC
>JAYWDF010000067.1:0-7700 GCA_043779985.1 Akkermansiaceae bacterium
GGTGGAATGCTATGGCGAGGATCCCTATCTGGTCGGCGAACTCGGTATTGAAATGACACGGGCGATCCAGTCCCACGGACTCGTCTCCACGGCCAAGCACTTCGCCGTTTACAGCGAACCGAAGGGTGGGCGCGACGGCGCTGCCCGGACCGATCCCCACGTCGCTCCGCGCGAAATGGAAATGCTCCACCTGCGGCCGTGGGAGCGAATCGTGCGTGAAGCAGGATTGATAGGCGTAATGAGTTCTTACAACGACTACGACGGAATTCCGATCTCCGGCAGTTCCGATTTCCTCATCGACCGCCTGCGCAAGCAGTGGGGATTCAACGGCTACGTGATTTCGGACAGCGAGGCCGTGGAGTTTCTTTACAGCAAGCATCATGTGGCTGCCACGCCCGACGAGGCAGCGGCGATGTTCCTGCGTGAGGGCGGTTCGGTTCGCACGACATTCAAGGCTCCGGAAACTTTCATTCTTCCTGTCCGCCGCCAGATCGCTGCGGGAAAGCTTTCCATGGATGTCATCGACGCGCGGGTGCGTGATGTTTTGCGAGTGAAGTTCATCGAAGGGTTGTTCGACAGCCCCTACATCAATCCGGAAACAGCGAACAAGGAGATCGGCGCGCCGGAGTCAAAGGCCCTCGCCTTGCAGGTCGCCCGCGAGTCACTTGTGCTTCTGAAAAATGCGAATCACACGCTTCCGCTTAGCAAGAATCTAAAACGCGTGCTCGTCTGTGGTCCCACGGCGAAGATGACCGAGACCTCGTTCGACCGCTATGGCTCGAACGGCGGCGAAGTAGTTTCACCGCTTGAAGGCATCGAGAAGCTGCTACAGAAATCCGGCATCCAGCTTACCTACGCCCAGGGCTGCGAGGTGACCGATCCACGCTGGCCCGAATCCGAATTGTTTCCAGAACCTCCGACACCTGCGGAGTCCTCTCAGATCGCCGAAGCCGTGGACAAGGCGAAGAACGCCGATGCTGTGATTGTGTTCGTAGGAGATTCCAATGCGACGATCGGTGAGTCGAAAAGCCGCACCAGCCTGGATCTTCCCGGCTATCAGAACGATCTTGTCCGCGCGCTGGTTAAGACCGGTAAGCCCGTCGTCGCCGTGCTGCTGATAGGGAAACCGGCCTCCATCAATCTGCTCCAGCGCGATGTTCCCGCGATCCTCAACGCCGGGATTCCCGGCGAAGCAGGCGGCAACGCCATCGCGGAAGCGTTGTTCGGCGATTACAACCCGGGAGGCCGGTTGCCCGTGACGTTTCCGAAAACCGTTGGCCAGATTCCCTTCAATTTTCCCTTCAAGCCCGGCAGCCAGGCCTCGCAGTCGAAGACGGTGGATCCGAATGGATTCGGCGAAAGCATGGCCGAAGGTGCATTGTATCCATTCGGTTTCGGATTGTCCTACACCTCCTTCGAATACAGCGGACTGGAAGTCACTCCGTCCAAAATTCCGACCAACGGTGAAGTGTCGGTTTCCTGCACGATCAAAAATACCGGAGATCGCGCTGGTGACGAGGTGCCCAACTCTATTTCCATCAGGAGACATCGAGCATCACCACCTACGTGCAGAACCTCTGCGGATTCGAACGCACGAGCATCGCACCGGGTGAGTCGAAGGTTGTGAAATTCAAGCTGCCCGCTTCCGCCTTGGAACTGATCAATCGTCAGGGCCTGCGGGTGGTGGAGCCCGGCGCGTTCACACTCACCATCGGCAGTTCGTCGGAGGACGCCCGGCTGACAGGGAGATTCGAGGTCACGCCGACAGCAGAATGAGGGGCCTCTAAATCTGGCCGTTTGGATATATTGACCCGGGCTGGCAAAACGGCGATCTTCGGGTGTAGTCAACCACTGCAAACCCATGAAATCCTCAATTTCCGAAAACCCGTTGAATCGTGATTCGCGCCGCCAGCCGATGATGCGCGGCTTCACCCTGGTGGAAGTCCTCATTGTCATCACCATCATCGTCGTGTTAGCTGCGATCTCATTTTCCACGGCGAAGCACCTTCGTCGCTCGGCAAGTTCATCGGTTTGTGTCAGCAAGATGAACCAGATCGGTAACGCGATCTTGATCTATACCCAGGACCACGCCGGTCGCATGCCTCCTCGCCCCAGCTTGGGAATTATTTTCGTCGGCCAAGGACCGTGGTATAATAGGGATGGCCGCCGCCTGCAGAACATCCTCGGCGAATATCTTGGTTCGCGGGAATCCACCACTTGGTCCACGAATGTCACATTGATGAGCTACGACGACACCTTTGCGTGGCCGGCATTGTTGGCCTCCGGTAAGAAAGGGTGCGCCAGCGTGCTGCTTAACAATTCCGTTTCAATCCGGACTGCAGACGCTGTCAGCCTTAAGAATCCCTGGGACGGTGTTACGGGGTCGCCCACGGTGGGTTGGGTGTTGGACAATATCGAAGATGCTAGTCATCAGGCCGTGTTCGTTGAGGTTGATCAGAAGAACACGAATGCCGGTTGGAAAGACAATGTGCCGCGTGTTCCCATTCACGGCACCTATCGGAACAGTCTTTTCTTTGACTGGCACGTCGCGCCCGTGCAGGTGACGCCGTAGCCTCGCCAACCCCGTTTTGTGCGACCCGCCAAGTGTCGGTCGGCACGGCCCTGTGGGTGTTGTGGATGGTTGCCGTCAAACAGTGCCGGGCCGCCGTTGTTCAACGCAATCTCTATGATCCGAAAAATCAAAACCTCCGCCATCGTTCTCATTGGATTCACAGCCGGTGGCGGATTTAACTCCGCCCTCGCACAAACCCGGGCTGGCGGCATCATCACCTTGCGGTCGCCGTCGTTCCATAGTGGAGCGCACCCGTGGATGATGTGCCGGGAAAAAGACGCGGCCGGTGGTGCTGGTCTGTCCCAGGCGGGTTTCGACACCACAGGATGGTTGAATGCCATCGTGCCCGGGACGGTTCTCAACAGCCTGGTGGCCGACGGTGTCTATCCGGAGCCCTATTTCGGTCTGAACAACGCCCATGAGAAAAACCTGATCCCGGACATCTCGGAAGCGGGGTTGGATTTCTACACCTATTGGTTCCGGACCGAGTTCAATGTGCCGGGGGAATTCGCGGGGAAACAGATCTGGCTGCAATTCGATGGAGTCAATCAGAAGGCGGACATCTGGCTGAATGGCAAACGTCTGGGGGAGCTTGCGGGAATGTTCCAACGGGGTGTTTTCAACGCAACCGATTTGGTCCACGTCGACGGACCCAATGCGCTCGCCGTTCTGGTCCGACCGGTGGATTACCCCGGTGGTTTCAAACAGAAGGAAAAGACCGTTCGCGCCGCGGGGGAGAACCGCAACGGCGGCGACGGTGAAATCGGACGCAACACGACGATGCTCATGGCCGTGGGCTGGGACTTCACCTTCACCGACGGCATCCGCGACCGCAACACCGGGATCTGGCGCGATGTGAAATTGTTCGCGACTGGTCCGGTGGCGCTTCGTCATCCTTACGTGAAGTCCGAACTGGCGCTTCCCGCGCTGGCACCGGCCCGCGAGACGATCAGCGTGGATGTGGTGAATGCCACGGACAAACCCCAGTCCGGCGTGCTCAAGGCGGTGGTGGGGAATACGGAAAATCTGATCGAGAAAGCGGTTTCTCTCAAAGCCAGCGAAACCCAGGTCGTGACACTGACTCCTGAGGAATTCAAATCATTGGTCATCGCCAAACCGCGTTTGTGGTGGCCGCTCAACAAGGGCGAGCAGTTTCTCCACACATTGAAGTTGGAATTCGTCCAAGGTGGCTTGGTTTCCGATAGCGCGCAAACCCGTTTCGGAATCCGAGACGTCCGGACCAATCGGGACACCCCGGACAAGAGCCGGCAGTTCATCGTGAACGGCAAACGACTCTTCCTCCACGGCACGAACTGGGTGCCCGAGGCGATGTGCCGGAACACCGACGAGCGCACGGCGGCGGAGCTTCGTTACACCCGGCAGTCCGGCGTGAATTTCATCCGCCAGTGGGGTGGGGGAATCACCGAGTCTGATTTGTTTTTTGATCTTTGCGACGAATATGGCATCCTCGTTTGGACCGAGTTCTGGCAGACCGGTGATACCAAACTTCCGGATGATCCGGAACTTCATCGTGCCAATGTAAGGGACACGATTCTTCGCATCCGCAACCATCCGAGCCAGTGCTTTTATGTTTCCGCCAACGAGCGGGATGAAAAAACCATCGTTCCTATCAAGGATATCGTGACGGAACTTCAGAGTGGTTCCGATTACCTGGAGGCTTCCGAAATCGGCGGTATCCACGATGGCAGTCCCTACATCTCGGAGAATCCGATGTTCCACTACGAAGACACGGCCTCGCAGCGCGGCAGCCGTATCCACGGGTTTTGTCCCGAGTACGGCTGTCCTATTCTTCCAACCGTCGATTGTCTGCGCGAGATGATGGAGGAGAAGGACCTTTGGCCGATCAACAAGCCGGTGTGGGATTACCTCGATGGCGGGGGATTCCACAAGATGACGAGCAACTTCGACCGGGGTGTGCAGTTTTACGGACCGAGTTCCGGCATTGAAGATTATGCGAAGAAGGCGCAGGCCTTCGGTGCGCTCTCTTTCCGCTCGATCTGGGAGTGCTGGAATGCGAACAAGTTCGACTATGGCGACCGCTTTTCCACAGGTCTTCTCTACTGGTATCATAACAGCCCGATCCGCCAGGTCTGTGCCCGCTTGTATGATTGGTCACTGGAGCCGACGGCGGCGCTTTATTTCACCCAGGATGCCCATGAGCCGCTGCATGCGCAGATGAATTTCATCAAGAACACCATCGCAGTGAACAACGAATATCCGCGCGAATTCAATGGCACGCTGACCGCGCGAGTTCTGGATTTCAACATGAAGGAGGTGTTCCGGAAAAGCGTGCCGGTCAAGGTGGGGGCCGAGGCCGTTGCCAACAACCTGATGGCCGTGGAGTTTCCTGAAAAGATCACTCCTGTGCATTTCATCAAACTCGAGCTCACCAATGCTCGCAACGAGCCGATCGCGGACACGTTCTACTGGCGTTCCGACAAGCCCTACACCAAAGGGCGCACATGGACCGGGCCACAGTTGGAGGGATTTGAGAATCTGGCGAAACTTCCCAAGATCAAACCCGCCAGCCAAGTGAAATGGAGCCGTGAAGGCGACGAGACCATTGCCACAGTCAGTGTGAAAAACACATCCCCGTCACTCGCGTTCATGGTTTGGCTGCGCCTGCAGCATGCGGATACCGGAAAGCCCGTGCGGCCTGCGTTTTATGACGACAACTACTTCTCGATGCTCCCCGGAGAATCACGGGTGATCCGCATCACCTTATCTAACAAAAAAATGGATCCCGCTCAAGTCCGATTGATCGTAGACGGCTGGAACATCGAGCCTCAGACTCACCGCCCCTGACAAGGCTTCGATCTGATGAGAACGCTTTACTGTGTTGCCGTTGTGCTGGTGCTTCAATTCGTCTGCATGGCGAGGGATCCGGTTCGTGTCCTGTTGTTTGAAAATTTCGACAACGTCGCACTACCCACGTCGATGCCGCTCAAGGCGTCTTTGCCACACTCGCTAGGCTTTGAGTCCACTCAAGTCTGGATCGAACTGGTGGATGATCCGAAAGAATGTTTTGGAGGGAGTGGCAGAAGTTTGAAAGCCACCTATCCGTCGATTTCACGAGATGAGGCTCTTTATCCTTGGAGTGGTTTCGATTTGAGACCTTACAACACGGATCATGTCTATATCCGCTTCCGCGCCAGAATGACCAAGGCAAGGCACGGACTGAAGTTTGTGAAAGTTTTCGGTCAGCGAGAGGAAGATAACTATGCGAACACCACGTTCGGACTGGACTATACCGGCGTTGAATCCGGATTCGGCAGCCTTTATTGCGTCTCGTATGGCGATGGTAGTGAAATTGCGAACGACACCGCCAATGTCATCTTGCTGGGTGGCGGTGGGAACATCGGGCGGGCGGAAAGTCTGCCGGGCCTGAGTGTCGAGACTCCCCAGCACAAGGCATTTTCAAGCAGCGACTGGAGCACGAGCTGGCATAGGTTCGAGTTCTACGTGAAGTTCAATTCTGGCAAGAGTGCGGGCACGGAAAAGAATGACGGTGAGGTCGCGGTGAAAATCGACGATAAGGTGTATGTCGAAGCCAAGGGACTTTACAACCGGCATTATAGCAACAAGTTGATTGACCGCATCGAGATACTTGGCTGGACACAAACCGCGAGGGGTGTCCGGACTCCCGAATTTGAAGTCTGGTATGACGATATCGAGATCAGTCTGAACGGCTGGCTGGATCGATCCGGTGGGCATTGAATCCCAATCTGGAAATTGCTGGCCATTTGGCCATATTGACGGTGGGTGGGGGAGCGGTGATTGTTTTTCATCACCGGCCGGGCTCTGCGCCTGTCGTTTGAAACCCTTCAAAAAAACTCATGAAACCACCAATCAATCTACGATCCGGATCCGTCCTCGCCGCCTTGCTGATGGCTGGCATCATTACTCAGAAGGCCGCTGGTGAAGATGCGGGCAACCTTGTCGCTAACGGAACTTTCGAAGCCAGCAGCAAGACACCGGGCTGGCCGGACGGATGGACACCAATGAAAGCGGGCGGCACTTGGGAAACCGAAGCGGGCAATCATTTCCTGCGCCTGACCAGCACCGCGCCCGGCAGCATGATCATGCTCTATCGGGAGATTTCCGTTCCTGCCGGTGCCACCGCGCTTGATCTGACGTGGCGCCAGCGCGTCAGCAACCTGAAGGTCGGGGCCCAAGCCTGGTTTGATGCGCGGATCATGATGGATTTCAAGGATGCGAACAACGCCAAGGTTTCCCCCGGTCCTTCGGCACCCTACGTCCGCAAGGACACCGGCGGCTGGCAGGACAAGAGCCTGCGGGTGAACGTTCCTGTTGGAGCGGCGGTGCTCAAGTTCATGCCTGCCCTTTTCCAAGTGGAAAGTGGCACGTTCGATCTGGACAACATTGTCATCAAAGTTGCCGTCCCGGTAGCACCCTCTGCGCCAGCGACACCCGCAGGATAAAGGCGGACGATTTTGCCGCTTTTCGATCAAACCCACCGCCCGTGAAACAGACAATGGTCGTTTCCTCCGCCCCTCAATTCTGCTACTCTTTTCCGATTCAATGAAATTTCTTCCTTCATTCCTTCTCCGCAACGCTTGTGTTCTGGCAGGCCTTTTTGCGGTAGTCCCGCTTGCCCTCCGCGCTCAGGAAAGTGGTGTTTCCATCATCGGGAACTCCAACATGGAGACCGATGCCGACTCCAATAGCTGGCCGGACGGCTGGCCGACCCTCAAGACCGGCGGTTCGTGGGAAGCGGAGGAGGGGAATCATTTCATCCGCATGACGAGTCCTTCACCGGGTGCGATGGTCATGCTTTACAGCGAGATCAAGATCCCGGAAGGTGTGAAGGCCATTGAAATGACCTGGCGTCAGCGGGTCACCAATCTTACGCGCGGCTCCAGTCCTTGGTTCGACGCGCGCATCATGTTGGATTTCCTGGACAAGGCGCGCAATAAAACCGGGCCCTCACCGAAACCCGCGGCCACGGGCAAGGACACGAACGGTTGGGTGGAAAAGTCCACATCCTTCCTGGTGCCGGACGATGCCGCTTTCATCAAATTCATGCCAGCTCTTTTCCAAGTGAAATCCGGCACCTTCGATCTCGACGACATGGTTCTCAAACCCG
>JAYWDF010000068.1:0-2626 GCA_043779985.1 Akkermansiaceae bacterium
GCCTGGTCAAAGACGCGGTTGATGACGTGGAACGGCTTGCCCTGCAGGGCGATGTCATGGGCATTTGCCAAATCATGGATGTGACCTCGCAGAATGTTATATTCCGCAACCACTTCCTCGATGTCGAAGCCGTCCTGCAAACGCTGCAAACCATGCTCTTTCGCACTCTGTTCCTGGAGAGCCTGCGGAATAGTCAGCGTTGAATTGGCTTTGAAGGCGTCTGCCAGAGTGTCGAGGAAATCGGGAATGTGATCGTTGAGCGTCGGGACATCCAGCTGCCGTGCGGATGGAAGTTGCCTGACCTGTTGGCGCCACTTGGTGAGCAGGTCGTGGCGCTCTTGTTCGACGAGTGTGGCAAGCTTGTGGAGGTCCATGATGGCGCCTTGGAAATTGCTCGTGCTCAGTCTTTCAACTCACGGATCCAGACGTTGCGGAAGCGCACGGGGTTTCCATGATCTTGCATGGCGAAGGGCAGCTTGTCGGGGTGCGCTTGATACTCGGATGCAGCGTGGGGGCCCATCCAGCCCGTGCCTCCACTCATGACCGTATGGTCCTGCACCAGCACGCCGTTGTGCAACACGGTGAAAGTCGCGCGGCGGGTGACCTTACCCGCGGCGTCGAAGAGCGGGCGGTGGAAAACGATGTCATAAGTCTGCCACTCGCCTGGCTTGCGGCAGGCGTTGACCAATGGCTTCTGGCGTCCGTAAATCGCTCCTGCCTGACCATCGGCGTAAGTGACGCTTTCGTAATTATCGAGCACCTGCACTTCGTAGGTATTCATAAGAAACACGCCGCTGTTGCCGCGTCCCTGGCCATCGCCTTCGACTTTCGTCGGAGTTGCCCACTCGACGTGGAGTTGGCAGGACCCGAACTTTTCCTTGGTCTGGATGTAGCCCGCCATTTTGACGGATTCGAGCGCACCATCGACCACTTTCCAGCCGCTGGGGTTGCCTTTGGTGTCAGTCCAGTTTTCGGTGAGGGCTTTCTCGCTGCCATCGAAGAGCACGATCGCGTCGGAGGGGGGGGCAGCGATGCCCACGGTGGCACCGGGGGTAATCACCGGTGGGAGTGGTTGCTTGCTAGCATCGGTTTCATGGACCTTGATGCCGTCGATGTACATGTAGAGAACGTCCTTACCATCGGCGTCTTTTTTCGTTTCCGTGGTGATGACCGGCTTGCTCAAGTCTTCGTGGCCGAGGCTGACCAGAGTGGAGGTCGCGAAGGTGAGTGCGGTCAGGAGTGAGGCCGACGCCAGAGAGGCAAGGCCGGTGAATGAAGGAATGGGTGCTTTCATAGGAATGACTCCCGATTTTATGGCGGCAGACGGCGCAAAGGTCAACAAGTTCAATTCCGTAGGGCTGGTGATAATAAACCGCGCCATTCACCTCCAAGTTTGCTTAGCTCGCGGTCATGAAGCTGCTGGATGCAAGTGATTGGCCCCGGCTGGTCCGACCGGGGAGCCGGATTTTTCTCGGTGGTGGTGCTTCGGTGCCGTTCGCGCTGGTCGCGTCGATGTTGGAAAAGGCAGCCGCCTTCAAGGACGTGGAGCTCGTCCACATTCATGGCCTGGGTGAAACGCCGTGGATCGAACCTCAATACGAGCAGGTGCTGCGGACGAATTCGTTTTACCTCACGCCGTCGCTGCGGGATGCTGTCGAGCGGGGGCAGGCGGACTACACGCCATGTGCGATGTCCGAGGTGGCATCGCTCTTCAAGAACGGCCCCCTGCCGCTGGATGTGGCCTTGATCCAAGTGAGTCCGCCGGATGCCGAGGGGTGGTGCTCTCTTGGCCTGAGTGTGGATGTGGTGAAATCGGCGGCGCAGGCGGCCCGGGTGGTGATCGCCCAGATCAATCCCAAAATGCCGCGGACCGGGGGGGATACCCTGATTTCCGTCCGGCGGATCGGTTATTTCATCGAACATTCCGCAGCACTGCAGGAGGCGGTGCCGGGGGTGCTTGGTGAGCGCCACGAGCGGATCGGCCACCATGCGGCGCAGCTCATCGAAGACGGCTCGACGCTGCAAGTCGGCCTCGGAAATAGCCCGGAGGCAGTAGTTCGCGCTTTGCGTAAGCATCGACAGCTCGGGATTCACACGGGCATGTTCAATGACGCGCTGATGGAGTTGGTGCGCTGCGGCGCGGTCGACCACTCGCGCAAGACCTATCGTCCCGGCAAGATCATCGCCAGTCACGTGCTGGGAAGTCGGAATCTCTATCAGTTCGTGGATGGGAATCCGGACATCGAGCTGCATCCGAGTGACTGGGTGAATGATCCCTATCGGATCGCCCGCAACGACCGGATGGTGGCGATCAACGGCGCGCGGGAAATCGACCTGACGGGGCAGGTAGTTAGGGATTCAAGCGGCCACCGCTTCTATGGCGGGATCGGCGCATTGCAGGACTTCATCCGGGGCGCGGGCCGGAGCAAAAACGGTCGCCCGATCATCGCGCTGACATCGACCGCCGACGAGGACGGCCGCTCGCGGATCGTGGCGGGACTCGAATCCGGGAGTGGCGTGTGCACCGGACGTGGGGACGTGCATCACGTCGTGACCGAATACGGAGTGGCAAGTCTTCACGGGCGCAGCATCCGGGAGCGGGTGGCGCGCTTGGTGGAAATCGCCC
>JAYWDF010000069.1:0-7678 GCA_043779985.1 Akkermansiaceae bacterium
TTCCCTTGGTTTTCCGAGGTTTCTGGGATTCTTCCGCTCCTGCCATCCTACTCCGCCCGAAGGTCTGATTTCATCCCAAATTCCCTTAAGTTAGTGCCATTCGGGACCCCGTTCATTCCTCGGTCACCTCCTGCGCGTAGGCGTCGCTGCGGGCGTGCTAGGCGTAGGTCGTCAGGAAATCCGCTCGCGCCACGCACGCGGTGATGGCTTCCGGAAAAGCCGCCTCCCACTCGCGATGGATCGTGTCATGGAGCGTCCACATGGACTCCGGCTCGTCCTCGCGGCAATTCAGCGAATCGTAGTAGTGGAAAATCTTCCAACTGCCGGTGCCGATCCTTTCCTTGCCGGAGCGGATCTTCCCGGCAAGCGCCTCAAGCTCCGCAAATTTTCGGTTGTTATAAAGTTGGCGGGTCGAGTTGCGGAAGGCCACCAGTTCCTCCAACTCGGCGTCCGCGGCTGCAAGTCCCGCAGATTCCCCTTCGTCGGATTCCCCAGCCGCCACTGCGGTCATTCGGTCGCGAACGAGAATGACGGCCAAACTGGTGACCGCGATTCCCGCAAAGGCTAGCAGAACAATCAGGCGCAGGCGTTTCATAGGCGCGGAGCCTTGCAGATGAGTCACGGCCTGAATACCCCAAACATCGCCCCCGCACGGAACCGCCGCCTCCATCGGGAAGTAAATGGCGCTGGAAATCGGTGGGCCCAAGACAAACCATCGAACAAGTGTCGTTATTAGGTTAGATCTGTAGGACTTGGGGCACGATGACCGATTCTGATGGATTCAGTTTATCCATTCACCCAGTCACTTCTTTCAAATGTCTCCGAATCCAAATTCCGTTTCCTGTGAGGTTTCCTGAGCTTGCGCCAGAGGATGGAATGTCCATCCGATTTCCGGGCACCTCCCGGTTGCAACCTTTGGCATCGATGATGATTTTTTATAGCTGCCTGAACGCTGGTATCTCTCTGCATGCGGGGACTGCGGAAAGTTCGCCAGTGTCGGTCGAGGAGGCCACGGGCAGTGGCGATTGGGAGTTGGAACTGAAGTCCACGGCGGGTTGGCAGTCAAACCCATTCGAGGTCGGCAACCATTACGAGAAACCGAAAGGCGACGGGTTTGTTTACTCATCTTTGGACTCGTCATGTGCGCTCGATGGTCCCGATGGTGCCGTGACTGGCACCTTCAGTGGTAGCGAGAAAAGATACTTTCGAGAGGACCAGCTTGATGAGTATGAGTTGAAGTCCGCTATGAACTGGCGGTTGCTGGATGTGGAAGAGGTCAATCTAACGATTGATCTGCGGGGTTCACGCTTTCGGGAGCGCATCTACGATGAATTCCAGAGCAAGCCAAACCGCTCGGCCGTGGCCTGGAGCGGAGGGGCAGGCTGGAAATTGCAATCGGATCTATCAGATGAAGTCCAGATCACTTGGGAAGGAGGAGGCGATTATCAGACGTTCGATCAGGTGCGGCTGGATAACCTGAAGCTCGGCACGAGTGCGGAATTCCAATGCCAGTGGAGTGATGATCTGACATGGATCTGCGGCGTCAGATCCGACTTCCAGAATTATCCCGTTCGTCCGCCGGAAAGCGAGTCTCCAGGCCTTGAGTCTGGTTTGAAAACGTTCGAAGCGCGGCTTTTTACCGGGATCGACTCCAAATTAGGTCACGGATGGACGCTTGAGATTGCTGGCAATGGCGGGCCGATTATCGATTTAACCAACGGCTATTTCAATGCACGGGAGCTGGGAGCGCATGTGGAGCTGCGATGGCAAATGGAACGCTGGAAACTCCAGGCGTCGGCGGAGCCGAATTGGGTTTGGTTCGAACAGCGCCCGGCTAACCGAACCAAGCGAGGCCGCAAGCTGGTCAGACAGGAGGAATTGCTCGACGCGAGCGTGGAATACTCGTTGACGAAAAATCTGTCCCTGCTTGGGCACGCAATCATGAATTTGCAATATACGAACTCCAAACAAGCCACAGATGACGCAACACTCGGTGAATTTGCGGACCTATCGGTTCAAGGGGGTGTTTCGCTCGTTTTCTAACTCCACCCAAGGTTGTTATTTCCGCCACCACCCATTTAATTATCATGATCCCCGGCATTTGGTCTCACGATCTCATCTACCCCTGGCAGCACGAGCTGCACAGCCTTCTGAACTGGCCGGGAGGCACAATTACGAGTATCGGAGACTTCATTCGGGTTTTCCCCCTGCTGCTTAGCTTGAGTTGGTCCATCTCGGCACTGGTGCGAGTTGGCGTGGTGAAATATAAGACACTTTTCAGCTGCAAGATCACGCCGGAGCTGCCGAGCTTTTCGGTGCTGATTCCCTTTTGCGGCGACGGGGAGGAGGCGTTGCGCTCTGTCCGCAGTCTCCGTCATCTGACACCCGCTCCACAGGAGATTGTCATGATTGATGATGGCAGTCCCGCAGAACTCGAACTGCCATCAGGGTCTGCATTACCCGCAAACTTGCGACTCATCAGACTACCGCAAAATGTGGGCAAGGCGGCAGCGCTCAATCATGCCTTGCGATTGTTAACTTCCGATGTGGTCGTCTGTCTCGACGCGGATACCACGGCCCAGTCCACGGATTGGTCGCCGATGCTGGCGCAGTTTGCCATTCACAAGGAACTCGGGGCCATCACTGGCAAAATCCGGCCCAAGCAGGTTCGCAACCTCGTGCAAGTGATGCAAGCGATTGATTATCTGGCTGTGATCTGCATGGTGAAATGTGCGGAATCCCTGTGGGGAGGATTGACCACAGTATCGGGGGCGTGGGTCGCCTACCGCAGGCAGGCGTTGGTTGAATGTGGTGGCTGGAACGCAGAAACCAGCGCCGAAGATATCGACTTGAGCTGGCGGCTGCAATCGGGTGGATGGCGGCTGGACTATGACTTCAACTGGACGGCCAATGTGGAAATGGCACTCCGCTGGACCAGCCTATGGCGGCAACGGCGACGCTGGAGCAGCGGCATGGCAAGAACCTTGCGACAGCATTTCCACGGGGTTTTTCACGCTGGGGCACGCCACGCTGCCGTCTCCTTCCTCGCGGTGCTGGGCTGCCTGTGGATCGTTTCCAGCTTGGGCCTGGGAGTTTTCACCTTGGGAAGGGCAGTGTTAGGGCATTTTGGATCGGGCTGGCTGGCGGAATACAAGATCCTGATTTCGCTGGGCGCTGCGGCGTTTGTGCTGCAATTGCTGGTGGGAATCGCGATCGATCGCAGTTCGTGGCGGCGCTACCCGATGATGATTTTACTCGCACCGGCCTATCCTATTTATTTTTGGGGCATTCTTTTCACCAGCAACATTGTGGGATTCATCCACGGCTTTTTCTATCAGGGTGGTGGCAGGTGGGAACCTACGAACGCGCTGGATTCCGCGCCCGGCGAACCAAGCGAAATGGCCATTACACGCCACCATAAAGGCAGGCTGAGCCGCCAAGCGGAGGCGGAGATTACCAACCCAATCCACGGGGCTGCGGGTCACTCATTAACTACAAAGCGGCACAGTGTGCGACCGTTCGCCAGCCAACTCATGCGCTTGCTGGTGTTTAGTTGGAGCGGATTGTGCCTTTATTCAGGGCTTAGCATGGCTATCAAAGTGCCTAGCACTTTTGTTTCCAGCGCGGTGATGATCATGCAATTGCTCATCGGCGCGACGATCTGGACGCTCGCCTGCTGGCGGTTTCCGCAGCGCTGTCTGTGGGGCTCAAAGGCGGGAGTAGCGGATACGGATTCGATCTTTGACAAAACTGCTTCTGAAAGCTGCACCCAAGATCTATCGCTGGTGAAATTCACGATAGACTCCGCTGCTTCGGGACCGGTTGTTTCATCCAACGTCGAGGTGGTCCATTTTTTGCAAACTTTATGAAGCTGATACGCATCACATTCATCGCCGCGTTGTTGGCTTCGCGGCTCTTGGCGCAGGTCTCGGTCGCCCCCGGGGCTGGAGCTGGGACGTCCGACAAATTCAAGAAACTTCCGGACCTGGGCATTCCCCAGAGCATCATCGTGCGCACCACGGAAAACGTGACCCGCGGGGGTTGGGTTTGGCTACTCAATGAGTGTGAGACGCATGGCATCACCCGGGTGGATCTGTTGGTGAAGCAGGACGAGGATCATTTTCACAGCGAGCGCACCGCGGCGATGCTGGAGTCCGGTGAATTGTTAGTGCCGCTGGCCGGTGAAAAGACCGCAACAGGCTGGGAGGACGCGACGTGGCTGCGCGAGATGCTGGCGACTGCCAAGGCGAAAAAGATCCAAGTCTGGGCCTGGTGGCCATGCTTTCACGATGCGCAAGCTGCCGCACTCTATCCGCAGGCTGCTTATACAAATAAAGCAGGCGAGCAATTCGTGGACCCGGGCTACCCGGAGGTCCGCACCCGGCAATCCGCGCTGATCGCCAAATTGCTGGATACCTACGGATTTGACGGCGTCTCGCTCGACTGGGTGCGCTACGACGGTTGGCAGGCTGGCAGCAAGGGACCTTTGGGTGACGAATTTACGCGACAGTATGGTTTTAAATGGGATCCCGCCACGCTCGAAGATGGATATGCCAAGGCACGGTGGTATGAAATGCGCGCTAAGATGTTGTCCGGTTGGGTCGGGCAACTTGTGCAGCAAATGCGAGGGGCTCACCCGGGCGTTTGCTGGGGCGCGTTTCTCCTGCCGTGGCAGTTTTCGGAAGCGAGCCAGAACTATCCGATGCTCGGAGCCGCAGGTTTGGACTACCTGCAACCCATGGGCTACTGGCGGGACTGGAAACTGACGCCGGAATGGGTCGGCGACCGAGTTCTATCACAGAATATGGACCTTGAGTCAGGCACCTCCCAATGGCCGGCATTGGGAGTGGATGCTCCGGTGGAAGAACTGGCTCGGGCGCTGGATCATATTCCACTTGGCCCGTGTGCCGGTGTGGCGTGGTTCACCTATGGAACTTGGGAACAGAAAACTTTTGATAAATTGCAAGGCTTGCCGAGCCACAGCGCCGGTGCCCGCAGACTCTTCGGCTACGAGCTGCCGCCGGCTCTCGATCCGCTTACTTCCACTGCGATCTCAGCCGCGCCGTCAAAGCCATCACTCGCCGTCAAGTTGCCGAAAGCAAAAGAATTTCCAGACGACAGCTCGGTATGGACCACGGTCTGCCTGGCCGAGCTTTACAAGCGAGCGGCTCTGAAGCCACAGGAAGATAGCCCCGTGGTGCCGGTGCTCGCCTTGCACACTTTCAATCAAGGCAAGGCGGGAACGTCCCCCTTCCTCTACAAATGCTCGACTGAATATCTCGACAGCCTCCTACAATTCATCGCCGACAGCGGCTTCACCGTGTGCCCACTCTCGCGGCTTCAGGGCTACCTCATCACCCGCGACGCATCATATCTCCCGCCGCGGCCGCTTGTTATCACGCTGGATGACGGTTCCCAAAGCGTCTTTAAATTGTTTTACCCGCGGGCGCTGAAACACCAGTTCCCCTTCACCCTCGCGCTGGTCACCAGTTGGCTAAGCGACACCAGCGAGAGCAATCACTCGACCGACGAGCGCGGCGAGGAGGACCCAACAATGTCCTGGGCGGAAGTGAAGGAAATGGATGATTCAAAGCTTATGGAGACAGTCTCCCACTCCGACGCCCTGCACTATCAAACTGCGGAGACCCCGACAGCGCAGGATGAAAGACCCGCAGAGATCACCCGCCAATTTCTCAAAGAATTCCAGCGCACGGAGACCAATGGCGAATATGCACGCCGGATCCGGGTCGACATGATCACCAGTCGAGCTCAGCTTGCAAGTCATGGGCTGCGGGCATCGACCATCTTCTGCTGGCCCTACGGCGAATGGAATCCCACAGCCAAGGCCATTGGCGAGCAGGCTGGCTTCAGTCATTTTTTGCTATTCCAGACCCCGCCTGTCATGGCCACCGCCCAAGGATCGAACAATGGCATCCCGCGCATCCCGGTTTTGCGCACCGACGAAGCGGTGCCCTTGCAATTTCCCCAGGATCCGCAGGAAGCTCAATCGTGGTGGCTGGCATTTCTCAAAGTGGGCCGCGACTCCAGCAGCATCCCGTTGATCAAAGCCACCTTGTCACAGCTCACTGCGGAAAATCAGCGCTCGCCCGAAGTGGAATTGGCCCTCGCGGTCATCGACTATATGCGCGGCAGCACAGCTTCAGGTACCGCCCGCTTGTTGGCATTGCGTCAGGCATATCCCTTCGATCCAGCGGTCACAGAGCCTACCGACAAGCTCTTGTCCCAGTTCTCTCCGCGCCCGTAGGCCGGGCCTTCCCCCACCAGAATGTAAAGTTTTGAGCCAATCCGAGATATTTGAGTCAATCCTCGCGGACCAACGATTCTCAATAAGTATAGATCCGCGAAAACTGCTATCATTTCCAAGCCGTTCGGGTCCGTTAAGGCTCTGGCTCATTCGCGTCAACTTAGCGTTACAAGTTACTGGTTATCAGCAATAAAACTATAAGCTTTTTGATTTTAAGATTGACACGCGCTGCGACTCGGCAGACTTGGCATGTCAAAAGCAATGTTTTTTCCGCGCTTGCGGATCCTGTGAATTCTTTGCTCGGCCAACTTGAATCGCTCGCCAAAGAATCCGGTTTCATCGTCCGCAAAACCAAGGGATTCTCAGCGTCCGGCTTTGTCCTGTCGTTGATCAAGTCGGTCATCACCGGGAAGCCCTCTTTTAATCAGCTCGCCTCGAACCTCCGCCTGAGCGAATTGAATGAACGGTACCAGTGAAAGCGCCGGGATAAACCGGCTTGAAACAGAGAATGAAAGAGACTTACAGAGAAAACTTAGCCAGTCGCTCTGGCCACGAACCCTACGCTGGGAGCAGTAATGCTCCGGGTGTAGCATGGGGGAGTGGAGACACAGGCCAGCCACCCGCGCTCCGAAATCCATGTTCCCGTGTGCCGACCTTATACTGACAAGGGGAAGGCAACATCGTCCTCACCGCCAAGGCAAGCTGAGGGCGGACACGACGGAGTCGCAGAACCTGTGCATGTGTCGAAGTTTCAAACACGACTTCGGGACAGGTCTTCTGTAATCGCCGACAACCTAGGCGGGCGGGCACTGGGGACGGATCTAACGGGACCGCGCTTGAAGGATTTCCTGCTGATGTCCTACGGCCAATTCTCGTCGCCTAACGGAAATTTCAACTACGGACTGGGTCTGCTTCTGACCCATTATTTTTTCCACATGGAAGGCGGCGGCAAAGCCTTCCGGATCACTCAATTCCTCAAAGGACTTGAAGCCGGCCATCGCGGCGAAACGTCACTGACGCCGCTGCTCGGCGGCGGCAGTTACGAGAAACTGGAGGGCGAAATCACCGCCGCCTGGGCGCGGATGGGCGTGCAGATCCGCTTCGGCGGATGACGCGCGCGGCCCGCATTCCAAGTTTCCCCGCGATTTTTCACAGGCTTGCGGAGACATCCGGCGGCGCTAGGATGCCACCCATGAGCCGCCGATCACGAAAACGCAGGGATGCTGGTGGAAGCCGTTGGCTGGGCAAACTGGTGGTGGCGGCGCTGGTGTTAGGGATCGTCGGTTTAGCCGTGGGCTATGGGATGTTGCGGAGCTATTTGCACAGCGATGCGTTCCGCAAATTTCTATCAGTCGAGGCCAGTGACATGGGTGGCGTGACCGGTGAGTTCGGCCCCTTTCACTGGGAAGGGCT